>JAUXAK010000030.1 GCA_030619955.1 archaeon
ACAATGAAAATTAAAATTATCATGCTAAACAAGGCTATTTTTGTTTTCATTTTAGTTTTTAATTTTTTGTTTCCTCTCCATTTTTGCCATCCAAGTAAAGCATTACTTTAACATATTTTTCTCTTTTCATTTTTAGACCATGTGCCTTTGCTTTAGAATAACGCTTGTTAATATCTGTCATTCTTTGGCTTATTTCATCTCTTGTCATACCTTGTTTTTGCAATGCCTTGATAATATCAATTAATGATTTGTCTGTCATTTTTTTTAATTTCATTTTAATTATTTTCTTTTATTTTTTATCACTTTTGAATGGTATCTAATATTTATAAATCTTTCGATAATAAAAATACAAAAGACTTGAAATATTTGAAATAATGAAAAAATTAGAAAATAATTTTTTAGAAAAAAGGAAAAATTAACGCAGTCTTAAAGTTTCTAAATTTCTTGGCACATTTGTTTCTATTTTATGCAGTTTATAGAGAGTTGATGCAAGATCAAGAGATTTACTTTGCTCGCCATGCTGTATAATGATCTTTCTCGGTGTCGGGCTTATAGCATTAACAAAAGAAAGTAATTCATTCCTGCCTGCATGTCCTGTTAAACCATCTATTGTTGCAACTTCCAGTTTAACTGGGACAATCTCTTCTTTTTCACCTGGAAACCTTACTTCTTTTAAACCTTCTTGAACTTGTCTTCCAAGTGAACCTTTTCCCTGATAACTAACAAAGGTAATAGAATTTTTTTTATTATCAGCTAACTCTTTGAAATATTCTTGCGAAGCACCTCCTACCAACATACCAGATGTTGCAAGGATAATGCAAGGCTTGCCTTCAATTACCTCTCTTCTTTCTTGTGGTGAACCTACTCTCTTAAAAAGGCCTGAGGTAAATGGACTTTTATCTTGAAAGATTTGTGTTCTTAATGAAGATGATAAAAATTCTGGATAAGCTGTGTGAATTGCAGTAACATCCCAAACTAATCCGTCAACATAAATAGGAACATTTGGCAGTTTGCCTTGTTTTACTGCAGCATCCACTATCATCATAACTTCCTGCGCTCTGCCCACCCCAAGAACAGGCACTAAAGCTTTGCCTTTTTGTTTTATTGTTTTATTTATTATTTTTATTAAAATTTCCTCAGATTCATGTCTAGTAGGCAGAATATCTTGTCTACTACCATAAGTGCTTTCAATAATCAATGTTTCAAGTCTTGGAAACTTGCATGTTGCAAGTTCTAAAACATGAGTTCTTGCAAATTTAAAATCAGAAGTGTAAAGTAAATTATGCAGACCATTACTAATATTTAAGTGTATCATTGAGCTTCCTAAAGTATGGCCAGCATTGTAAAAAGTTAATCTAACATCAGGTGTTATGTCAGTAACTTCATTATAATTTAAATCAATACTGTGTTTAACCATTGTGTTAATATCAGAAATCTTGTATAAAGGGGTGACAGCTTGTTTATAACTTACACCTATGTAATCTAGGGCAAGTAAAGCACCTATATCTCTAGTTGGAGTGGTCATATAGCAAGGCCCTCTATAGCCAAGACGATAAAGATATGGAAGCAATCCGCTGTGATCCAAATGAGCATGACTGATTATAACAGCATCTATTGATTTAATATCAAATTCAGGCACATTAAGATAAGGAAATTTTTCTGCATTTGATGCAGCTATGTCAATACCACAATCAAGTAATATTTTTGATTCTGGGGTTTGTAAAAACAAGCAGCTTCTGCCAACTTGTCTTGCGCCTCCAAGAAAGCTGATCCTTATCCATTCTTCTTTTTTTTCAGGGCTCCATTCCTTATAAATGCGCTTTCCTATTTTATTAAGAAATTTTTTTCTATAATCCTCTTTAACATATAAAACATGGCGTATTGCTTCAGTAATCTTGCTTTTTATTGCAGGACTTCTTATTACTTGAGGAATCCAGAAAGTTTTTTCTTTTATAGCCTTTAGAATTTCTCCGCCCCTGCCAATAGCAATCCCTGGTTTTTTTACTTCAATTGCAACAATGCTTCTTTGCTCATCAAACAAAATGTTTTGAATTTCAGCTTCTTTTGGCACTAAAGCAAGAATTTGTTTTTTAGTTTCATCTAAAGTGACAAGTAAGGCTTTAGCTGCCCTTAGCTCAATTCTTTTTTTTATTTTATTCACAATTTCACGAACTTTTTCTTCTCCACTTAAAAAGAAATCTTTGTCTGCAGTATAAATAACAATGTTTGCACCTTCAAAATTAGCAGATTCAATAGCTTTTGGCAGTTGTTCTAAAATAGTTTTCAAAATATCTGGCATTTTAGAAATTAATTCAGATTATTATTTTAAAATTTTAAAATTTGTTTTAATTTAAATTTAATTTAAATAAAATTCAATATGATAATTCAAAGTTGTTAAGAGAGATTTTATTTTTAAGTTAAAATTAAACTCTTTTTATCTTTTTATTCTGTCTTTTATCTTACTTTTCTATCTTTTAACCAAAACCTGCTTTACTTCTTCTTTTAGTATCTGTTTTACGCCTTTTTTATCAATTACAACAACATCAAGTCCAGAGCCAGTTGGCGTGTCTCTCTGCATAGCTGCATTTAATGCCTTGACAGCAAGTTTAATGCCTTCATCAACTGTAATGTTGCTTTTGTAAATATCTTCTAATACACCATAAGCAACAACCATTCCGCTTCCTGTTGAAACAAAATCCTCATGTCTAACAACACTGCCATCTGGGGATATTTCAAAAAGCCAAAAGCCATTAGTATCAGAGCCTGCAACAAGAAAAGCAGTTACACCAATTAAAGGGCTGAATTTCCTTATGTTTTGATATGTAAACATGGCAAATAAATTAGCAGATTCTATTACATTAGGCTCAATCTTTGTCCTTAAATGTTTCAACCTTAATTCAGCTTTAGTAAGTTTCACAAGCAACTGAACATCAGAAACACTTCCTGCAGTTGTCGCACTAATTTTATTGGTAATTGGCAGGATTTTATCCATTTTTTTATGTGCAATAAAACTGCCATTTCCTATTGTGGCTCTTTTATCTGCAGCAAGAACAACCCCCTCTTTACAAACTAAACCTAAGGTTGTGGTTCCTGTTTTTAAAACACTTTTTCTTAATTCTCTTAGTTCTTCATCCATCTTTAAAAATTCAAATTCATAAGTTTAATAGAATTTTTTGAATATTTTCTAGAGGAATAATTATTTTATAAACCTTTCGATAATAAAAATCCCTGCGGGCGGATTCGAACCGCCAACAACCCGGGTTCTGGAGCACTTGCGAGTGCCTTATGCATTCTATGTAGGAAAGCATAAGACTACAGCCGAGCGCTCTACCACTGCTCCTTTCTTTTGAAAGTTTGAGCTACACAGGGTTAAAGAATAAAGAATAGTTGATTTAAAAAGTTTCTTTTAAGGCACAAGCCTTTCAGTATCGCGAGAGAATAAACAAGCCTCTCTAATATTCTCTAAACTAAGAATAATTTGTGTTAGCCTTTCAATACCCATTGCAAAACCGCCGTGGGGCATAGAACCATATTTAAAAAATTTAGTAAACCACTCCAATTTTTTTGTGTCCAAACCTTTTTCTTTTATATTTTTTATTAACACATTATAACGATGTTCGCGCTGACCTCCAGAGCTTAATTCAAGATTCTTGCAATATAAATCTACAGATCTTGCATATTCATTATCATGATAAACATAAAAAGGTTTTAACTTGAATGGAAAACCATTAATAAAGAAAAAATCTGAATTATATTTTTCTTGGATATATTTTGCAAGAAGTTTCTCAGCTTCACTATCAAGATCCTCACCAGGTTTTATCTTCTTGCCTAGCTTGGCCAAAATTTTATAGATTTCAGGAAACCTTAATTCAGGAAATGGCAACTTTGGAATTTTAATATCAACATCAAGGAGCTCAAGTTCTTCTTTGCATTTCTCTTTAATATTTTTCAGTGCAGAAACAATTACTTGCTCTTCAACCTTCATTGTGTCTTGCTCATTTTTAATAAAAGCAAGTTCAGGAGCTATACATCTATGTTCTGTTAAATGCTTTGTTGTATGGCTTTTCTCTGCCCTCCAGTTTGGTCCTAGATCATAAATTTTTTCTAAACCTCCAAGGATTGTTAGTTGTCTATGCAACTGAGGATCTTGCCTTAAGAATGCTTTTTTATTATAATAATTAACTTGGAAAACTTCTGCACCTGATTCAGATGGAGAACCCATCAAGCAAGGTGTAAAAACCTGGATAAATCCATTTTTGTTAAGCCAACTTTGCATTCCTTCAATCAAAGCTGATTGAATTTTAAAAATTGCAAGATTTTTTCTTTTTCTTAAATCAAGGCTTCTGTAATCAAGCAGCTTAGGTAGAGCTGTTGTGATTGTTTTGTCTTTTTCAGTAACTGTAATAGGAAGTGGTGCTGCCTTATTTATTAGTTTAATATCAGAAATTTCAATTTCAACTTTTTTTCCTGTAACTTCAGGACTTTTTACAACTGCTGCTTTAGCCTTGCCTTTAACAGAAATAACACTCTCTATTGTTAATTCAGAAAATTTCTTAAATAATTTTTTATCTTTAACAATACACTGAATTATTCCAGTCATGTCTCGAAGTAAAATAAATTTTATTTTAGCCAAATCTCTAAGTTCATGAACCCATCCTTGTAAAAATACATGTCCTTTTTTTATTTCATTAATATAGATTCTTTTTTCTTTTTTCATATATTAATCTATTAAGAATGATTTATAAATTTTAGCTTATGCAGTTAATAAATGAGTAGAAAGTACTTTATTTCTTAATTATGTTACCCCTTCTTTGTGGTTAAAAGTAGAAAGGTTTATAAAGTTTGAATTATTAAAAATAAAATGGTAAATATAAGAGCTGGTTATTCAAAGGAGGCAAGAAAAAGATTAGAAAAGATAGCTCGGACTGGAAATGTAGATATTTATGATGAAGAATATCTAGGATATTTTTCACAACTTATTGATACATCTGACTTTGTAGATAATTTAAGTAGAGAGTTATCTGATTTACTTATACCAAAAGCTGTTAAACAATTTAGAGATAAATCATTATACCCAAGAACAAAGTACTCTTATATTAACCGAAGCAATCATTATGACCTTGTTTCAAAAATTGATGTTAATATAAAACAACCAAATAACTTAGCAAAAAAAATAAAAATAAAACAAAAAATTAATCCAAATTATGTTGTTAAAGATATTGGCAGGATAAGAATTGCTGTTAAAGACGAAACAACTGCTTATCAACTTTTAAATTCAATACAGGAAGGAGCTCTAAAGCCCTTTATGAGAAAAAATGGTTATGTTCTTGAAGAAATTGATGATTACATAGAGAACCCTAAAAGCAACGAATATAAAGCTTTACATTTAAGTATCGCTGAAGGTCGCGGTTCTAATAAAGTATGTGAAATCCAAATAATACCAAAGACTGTTTATGAAAAATTCGATACTTTGCATAAACAATACAAAGCTGAGCAAGAGGATGTACTAAACAATTAAAATAACAAATTAAGGCAATCTTTTATTAACATTATCATGGCCTTAAAGTAAGATGTTATTGCTGTTTCTTTTTTTATGTTTTTTTCAAATTTTTTTAAGATAGTATAAAGATCAAATATCCTATCTTTTTTCTCTAGGTTTTTGCCTTCTATATTTATTATATTGACAAATTCTTTTATTATCTTATTTAGATCTCTAAACAACAATACTTGATTCTTGTTTGGTTTTGAAAATACAGCTTGTTTGTAAAAGTCACCGAGTTGCTCAAGTTGTGAAGCAAGATAATAGTGGATAGGAATATCTTCAAATGATTCAAGACCTTTTTTATTCAAGTATCTTGAACAGTAATCTGTAAACTTGTTTAAGTTTCTATCAAGAATTAAAATCTCTTTCTCTTTAATTTTAGTCTGTAACATTTGATAAATCTCTTCTGTTAGGTTAACAAGAATAAAACCAATTCTCCTAAAAATTATGGAGAAATCAGCATTTTCAAGTCCTGCAATGTCTTTTATTGTTATCTTATCTCTTTCTTGGTTTACTATTTCAAAACCAATTAAATAATTAGCTATTTCTCTTACTAATGAGGCTTGATTTTCATGTTTAATTACAATTTCATCATAACCTTTTCTGTAAAGTCCTAAAACCTCGCGCCAAATAAAACCAGAAAGCTTGTTTTTGATATCAATCTCAATTGTCTTATGTTCTGACCTTTTTTCTGCTAAAATAATAAGTTTTTTACCAATCTCACTAACTTCAATTTCAGAGCCTTGCTTCAAGCCAAGCTGCTTAACCCATCTTATAGGCAAAGTTATAGTATATGAATCTTTTTGCTTTATGATTTTTCTTTTCATAATTATCAAAGATATCAGACATTTATAAATTTTTCTAAAACATATTCCCCATATGTTTAATATGGAAAAAATATATAAATGGTTATAAACTAATAACTATTGTGTGGTGATAACAAACCAACATAATTAAAAACAATACAAAAATACAAGGATGTAAAAAATGAAAAAGAAAAAAGATAAGGAACTTAAAGAAGATATAGAAAAAGCTACGAAAAAATTTGTAAAACAATATATGCACAATGACCCTTACTCGCTTCATAATGAAACAGAAATAAGAGAAAAAACAGCAAGTAAATTAATAAAAAAGCTTGGAAAATCAAAGCTCAAAAAGATAATTAAAGAAGTGCCCGGATTTCTAGAGCTCTTAATGCTTAAGGAAGATCATGTGTGGCCATGCCATATCAAGGA
>JAUXAK010000010.1 GCA_030619955.1 archaeon
CAAAGCAATTATAATAGCAAGGAAAATTGTTAATAGTGTCATTTTATTATTTTTATCATCTTACTTTATTTATAATCTTAATTTTTTGATTTTTGATTTTTTTCTTCCAATATAATAATTTACATAACAATTATTAAACAGATTATATTTTCCTTGTTTTATAATTTTAAAATATTTTGGAGGGGTGTCATGACCAAGTATCGCAATAAATCCTTTTTTATCTAATAATTTTGAAACTTTTTTATAAAGTAAGTTGATTTCCTTTTCATCAAAATAACTTATTGAACCAATTGAAAAAACACTTATAATAAGATCAAACTTTTTTTTAATTTTAATTCTTCTTAAATCTCCAAGAATAAATTCACATTTTTTAAGCAAAGTTTTAGCTTTTGCTTTTTTAAGCATTTTTGGTGAATAATCTAACAAAGTTAAATTTGCAAACCCTTTTTTGATAAGATATTCACTTACTAAACCTGTTCCAGAACCAATATCTAGAATTCTTATTTTTTTATTAGGGATATATTTCAATAATTTATTGATGAGAAATTTAATTGCCTTTATATTTTGTCCATGCTTTTTTACATCTTTATCATAAAATTTAGAAAATCTATTATAATATTTTTTCATTTCTTCTTTGGTATAATCAATTGGTAAGAATAAATAAGGTGGCAAATATATTCTATATCTCCAAAGACGATCTTTTAATTTTATTGTAATATAACCAGTCCCTTCAGGAAGATTTTTTATATAAATCCAAGCAGGCCTTACTTTGCTTGTTTTATCATATTCTACTTTAAGTTTTGAAAATTTCTTTTTTTTAGTATAAATTGCTCTAACTTTCAACTTTGATTTCATTTTTTTTATTTTATTGGCAAATTAAAAAATTTAATTGCATTTAAATCTGTTTGTTTTTCAATCTGCTCTAAAGACAGTTTTTTTATTTCAGCAATTTTTTCAGCTGCTATATTAACATTTAATGGTGTGCCTATCGTTTGGCCAGGTTGAGCAAACCAAGGCGAGTCAGTTTCAAGCATAATGTTTTTTAAAGGCATGTCTCTTGCTATTTTTCTAATATTTTTTGATTTTTTTATGCCAGGGCCAATTGATATAAACCAATTATTATTAATTACTCTATTTAGTAATTTTCTGTCCTGGAAAAGGTGCATTAAAACTTTCTGTTGTATATTTTCTTTTTCTAAAATTTTAATTGTATCTTCTGAAGCATTTCTGCTGTGAATTACTAAAGGCTTGTTTAATTCTTTAGCCAGCTTTATTAGTCTTCTGAACAGGATTTTTTGTTTTTCTCGCCATTCCTGCTCTTGCTCTTTAATCCACCAGTAATCTAAACCAATTTCACCTATTGATAAGATGTTTTGCTTATTTTTTTTAATAGCTTCTATTGTTTCTTGAATCTGCTTTTTGTTTATATCTTTTATAAATTCTGGATGTATTCCTATTGTACAAAAAACAAAGCCTTGGTATTTTTTTATTAAATTAAAAGTTAAATCAAGGTCATCAGGATGTGCACAGCAAGTGATTATTGCTTTAAGCTGTTGCTTGCATTGCTTTATTATTTTATCTCTGTCAGAAAATTCTTTTTGCTCAAGATGGCAATGGCAGTCTATCATTAAATTTTTAAAATTTTCTTGCTTAAAAAGTTATCTTAAAAGAAAAAAATAAGATAGATTTAAAAAAATAAAATTCTTTTTCTTTTTGGGCCCGTAGCTCAATGGATAGAGCACTAACTCTATTTGAGGTGCAAGCCTTCTAACCCATTGGAGAAAGCTAGGTGTTGAGGGTTCGAGTCCCTTCGGGCCCGTGCAGGGATGGCACAGCGGCTACTGCGTGTGGTTGCAGACCACATATTCGCGGGTTCGAGTCCCGCTCCCTGCTTGAAAAAAATGATTAATGCCCCACGCGACGAGATGGCTATTAGAAAGATATATGAGCATTTAATCAAAAACAAATCTTTAACCACAGTATTCAGACCAGGTGATAGACTTTTTCCAAATAATCCTGGTTGGAAGCTTGGTGAAAAAATTAAAATTAGAATTATAGATATTCCTGGCTCTAATAAACATGACATTCTTCCAAAATTTCTCTCTGAAATTTATTTAATTAAGATTAAAAATATCTGTTGTAAGCCCCTCGGAGAATTAACTAAAAAAGATTTTGAAGGTTCTAGTCCAGATGTACAAAAAATAGAACAGTTAAAATGGCATCTTGGGCTAATTTATAATAAAAAATATAATGATTTTTCACCTAAAACACTAGTTACTAGAATTCATTTTAATTATCTTTAATCTATAGCTAGAATCAGGATAAGATCTCTTTTATATCTATTTTTCTGAAAATTTTTTCCTGATAAAAAGTGAAAAAAGTAAAAAGTGAGAAAAAGGTAGGAAAAAGAAAAGCAAAAACTTTAAAAATACAATAAGATTAGTTTTATTAATTGTAATAATAAATAAAAAGGAGGTGTAAGAAATGCCTAAGAAAAAAAATATGTTAGGAGCATGGGCGTTCCTTATTGGAATAATACTTGCAGTGATATTCGGATTTCTTGCTTACCAGACATGGTTAGGATGGCTTTTGGTTGTCTTAGGAATTGTAATTGGTTTACTTAATATAGCAGATGTGGAAGTGCAGCCATTTCTTATTGCTGGCGTAGTTTTAGTAATTGTAAGTTATTTTGGTGCAGGAGTCTTTGCATTTGAAAGACTTGGAGTAGAATTTCTAGGAAATATTTTGAGTAATGTTCTAATGTTATTTGTTCCAGCAACAGTTATTGTAGCTTTAAAGTCTGTTTTTAGTATGGCAAGACGTTAATTTTGTTTTTTATTTTTTTATTTTTTTATTTTTTTCTGTTTTTTTATTTGTTTTATGTATTTCTGGCAGTTCTGAAATTGTCCATTTAGAGGTTTATTTATATATTTGTTCATTGAAATTTTTATTATGTTGCAAAATTTAGGATAATAACCTAGAATTCTTTTTTAATGTCTAAAGGCAGATACATCATCTTATCCTTTTGTTCTTGTTTCTATTAGTTTTTTATCTTGCTTTCCATACCGGATTTAAGAAAGTTGTTAATGCTTTAGAAAAAATTGGTGAGCTCATATAAACTGCCATATCTTTTTCTTCAGCACTATCAGGAGTAACAAAAACAAGAAGTTTTTCATTATCAATAACGCAGAATCTTGCATTTATCTTGATTTTTTTTATTGGTATGCCAAGCTCTTTGCTTAAATGTATTAAATTTAATTTTTCCTTGCTGTTTGAGCCAGGGTTTGGATTTGGGGTACTTATAGCTATTCTGATATTCACTCCATTTGTTTTTAACTTGCTAAATAGAGGTCTTAAAAAATATGCTTTTCTTTTTAATGCTTCACCTGTTGAAACAATCACAATTTCTTTTTGCGCATTGCTTATCATTTCTTTCATATAAGAATGAATATTTGACCTTCCATTTATAGCTGAACTCATTTCTTGCGGGTTTATAGGTTTAACTCCTTTGGTGTGAAGCACCTCAAGTTGTGTATACTCAGGACTTTCCCTTATTGTACTAAGAATTTTTACTCTTTCTTCTGCTTCTTTTAATAAATTATTTTTTAAATGTTCAAGAACAACAGCTGGTTTAACTGCAATATACTTTACTGGTTTGCCAAGTTTTGCAATTGTGAATCCTCTTTTTTCAAGTGCCTCAAGCACATCATAAACTCTGCTTCTAGGAACACTGCTTAATTCTGCGATTTCCCCTACTGTAGCAATAGACTTAGATAATAAAGCAAGCCATACTTTGCTCTCATAAACATTCAAACCAAAATGAAATTTTACTTTTTTTATCAACTCATTCTTAGATATCATTTTATTTTTGTTTTGTTTTCTTGTTTTTTCTTGTTTTTTCTTGTTTATTCTTGTTTATTTTTAATTTTTATTTTGCTTTAATTATTACTATTTTCAAAGGATGACATACTTTATAAATCTTTTGGTATTTTAGCTATTAATAAGTGATTACACATTAAAATTAATTAAGAATTAAAATGTCTTTTTTAAATTAAATTTCAAAAAAGAGTGAAAGAAAAGTTTTTAAAATTAAACCAAAAAATTTAAAAATGAGTTTAGAATAGATATCTTGATTGCATATTGATATTAATTATTAATAATTACCAAATTGAATAGTTATAGGTATGCTTAAAATTGTAAAGATGCACATTCTACAACCAAAACATACAAAATTAGGTCCAGGAGAAACTAAAGCTCTGTTAGATAAATTAAATATTACAAAATTACAATTACCAAAAATAAGGAAAAAAGACCTTGCATTGCCTTCTGATATAAAAATTGGTGACATAATCAAAATTGAAAGAAAAGCTTCATTTGGAGGAAAAACTATTTATTACAGGGTTGTTATTCCTTGATTTTTATTTTTTAAAGTATGGCAAAAAATATCATGAAAGAAAAAGAAAAGAATAAAATAGATGAAATGCAACAGCAAGAAGTGAAAGAAGAAATAAAGAAAGAGGCTTGGGAAGAGAAAAAAGAAAAGGAAAAAAGCCATCTTCTTATAAAAAAATACTTGCAAGAACATTCTTTAATTGAATCTAATATTTTATCATTTAATGATTTTATTGAAAGGAGAATGCAGACTATTGTTGACCAGATAAATGAAGAAATATCTCGCGAGGAAATTGAACTCTGGCTTGGTAAAGTATGGATGGGAAAGCCACAAATTGTAGAGGCTGATGGCTCTATAAGAAACATTTTGCCAATAGAAGCAAAGTTAAGAAAGTTAACTTATTCTGCCCCACTTCATTTAGAGATAGGGGTTGGTGGAAAAGAATATACTACTGTTGAAATTGGACAGATTCCTATTATGGTAAAAAGCAAATGCTGTAATTTAAGTGGCATGTCAACACCTGAACTTATTAAAAATTTTGAAGATCCTTTTGATCAAGGGGGCTATTTTATTATTAATGGCAATGAGAGGGTTTTGGTTATGATTGAAGACCTTGCCCAGAATCAGCCGTTTATAGAAGAAACACCAAAAGGCCTTTCATTAAGATTGTTTTCTACAAGAGGAAGTTATAGGATTCCTATTTCAATAACACAAACTTCTGATGGCTTGCTTAATGTATCATTCTCACGTTTTAAAAACTTGCCAGCAATTTTAATTATCAAAGCACTTGGCATTACAAAAGATTCTGAAATTGTCTCTTTAATTGGCAAAGAAACTGATTCAGTTATTGTTAATCTTTATGAATATTCATCTATACAAGATGTAGGCTCTGCATTACTTGCAATAGCAGACATAATGTCTGTTCAAGGAACAAAAAAGGAGATTCTTGATAGAATTAAGTTAAGACTTGATTCAGTACTGTTATCTCATATAGGGAGTAAACCTGAATCACGAAAAGAAAAAGCTATAACACTATGTAAATTGATTAAACAATTTTTAATAGCAAAAGAACTTAATCTTGAAAGTGATAAAGATCATTATGCTAATAAAAGAATCAGGTTAAGTGGTGACTTGCTTACTGATTTGTTTAGAGTTAATCTAACAATATTTGTCAGAGACTTGCAGCATAGTTTACAGAAAATAGCAAGGAAAAAGAAGATTTATTCGATAAAAAGCTTGGCAAAATCAACTTTGTTTTCACACAGAGTTAAGAGTGCATTAGCTACTGGAAACTGGATAGGCCAAAGAACAGGTGTAACTCAAAACATGGATAAGACAAATGGTTTGTCAGTGCTATCGCAGCTGCAAAGAGTTATAAGTTTACTTCCAAGTGAACAAGAAAATTTTAAGGCAAGAACATTACATCCAACTCATTACGGAAGATTTGATCCAATAGAAACACCTGAAGGAACTTCAATTGGTTTAAGAAAGAATCTTGCAATGCTTGCAAGAGTCAGCACTGCAGTAAAAAAGACAGATGATGAAATTATCACAATACTAAACAAAGAAGGGCTAAAAAGATACCAATAAAATTAATAAAAATTAATAAAAAAAGAAAATAAAGGAAAAAAAATAAAAGAAGAAGGAATAAGAAAAAATGACAGATGTGATTTATAACGGAAGGTTTGTTGGAGAAGTAGAAGACACTAAACTGTTTGTTGATAAATTAAAAGAAAAAAGACGCAATGGAGAACTTCCCCCTGAAGTGGGTATAAAATATGATAACACCACTAACATCATATTTTTAACAACTGATGTTGGCAGAGTCTTAAGGCCTTTGATAATAGTAAAAGATGGCGACCAAAAACTTAAAGAAGAGCATATCAAAGCACTAAGCAGAAATGAACTTAACTGGAATGATTTAATAAATTTAGGGATTATAGAATATGTTGATGCAGCTGAAGAAGACAATCTGCTTGTAGCAATATCAGCTGATGAGCTAACTTCAGAGCATACGCATCTTGAAATTGACCCTATTGCAATGTTCGGGCCAATAATGTCAATAATACCTTATGCAAATCATAACCAATGCTCAAGACTAAACAAAGTCGGTAGAACACACAAACAGGCTTTGGGATTATATGCTGCTAATTATCTTAATTTAATTGATACAGATGTTAGTATTCTGCATTATCCTCAAAAACCAATTGTAAAAAGTTTTATTTATGATATAATTAATTTCTATCCAGCTGGGCAAAATGTTGTTGTGGCTATAATGCCTTATGAAGGCTATAATATGAGTGATGCCCTAGTCTTAAATAAAGCAAGTGTTGACCGCGGTTTAGGAAGAAGTACTTACTTTAGACCTTATACTTCTACTGAACTGCATTATACAGGCAACCTTAAGGATAATATTTGTATTCCAACAAAAGATGTTTCTGGATATAGAACTGAAAAATTTTACAGGCATCTTGAGGATGATGGGGTTGCTTATCCAGAAGCTAAGCTAAATGAAAGTGAGGTTATAATAGGAAAAGTTTCTCCTCCAAAATTTTTACTTGAGATGGAGGAAATATCCTTAGCAAGAGCAAAAAAAGAAAACAGTGCAGTTATGAGACAGAGTGAAAAAGGAATTGTTGATTCTGTGTTTGTAACAATAGACAACCAGGGTCATAAAATAGTGCAGGTAAAAACAAGGGATAATAGAATTCCTGAAGTAGGGGATAAATTTGCCGCTCCCCACGGGCAGAAAGGGGTTATAGGGTGTATAGTTCCTGAAGAAAATCTCCCATTCACAAGTTCAGGAATTAGGCCGGATATTATCTTCAATCCCCATAGTATCCCAAGCAGAATGACTGTTGGCTATCTTTTAGAGTTGCTGACTGGAAAAATTGGTTGTTTATCTGGAAAAACAATAAATGGAACAGCATTCACTAAACATAATATAAAAGAATTTGAAAAAACATTGCTTGATTTAGGTTTTAGGCAGGATGGAAAAGAAACCCTTTATGATGGTTTAACAGGCAAGCCTCTTGAAGCTAAAATTTTTATTGGTAATATTTATTATCTCAAGCTAAAATATATGGTTTCAAATAAAATACAAATGAGAGCTTCTGGAAAAATCGCATTATTAACAAGACAGCCTGTAGAAGGCAGAGCAAAAGGCGGTGCTCTCAGACTCGGAGAAATGGAAAAAGATGCTCTTGTAGCTCATGGTGCTTCTTTGCTACTGAAAGAAAGATTCAGCTCAGACAATATTGTAGTTCAGATTTGTCCAAAATGTGGTAGTTTTGGTATAAAAGGAAGGCTAAAGAAAAAAGAGGTTTGCCCTTTATGCAATAATCAAAAACTTGAACCAATAGAGATTTCTTATGCTTCAAAACTTTTAATGGAAGAGCTAACATCAATGCATTTATTTCCACATATAGTATTAAAAAATAAATATGAAGAATAAAAATAAAGAAAAAAGAAATAAAATAAAAAAATTAATAATAAAAATAAAATAAAAAATGGAACCAATAATTAAACAAGTAAAAGAAATAAACTTTAGCTTGTTTTCGCCTGAACAAATAAAAAGAATAGGAGCTGCTAAAATTGTGACTCCAGAACTTTATGATATGGATGGCTATCCAGTAGACGGCGGTTTAATGGATTTGCGTTTAGGAGCAATAGGTCCTGGAATAAGATGCAGAACTTGTGGAGGAAAGCTAAAAGAATGTCTTGGTCATTTTGGTTATATTGAACTAGCCAGAGCAGTGATGCATGTTAAATTCCTGCCGCTCATGGAATTATGTTTAAAAGCTACTTGCAAAGAATGCGGCAAAATTTTACTTAGTGAAGAAGACATTGCAACAAGAAGGATTGATAAAGCTAAAACAGCAAGAAAATGCCCTTACTGCAATGCAATACAAGAAAAAATAAAACTTGAAAAGCCATCTACTTTTTATCTGGGTAAAAAAAGAATTTTTCCTACTGAAGTTAGAGAAAGACTTTCAAGAATATCTGACAAAGATTGCAGAATTCTTGGCATTAACCCAAGAGCATGCAGGCCAGAATGGGCTATTCTAACTTTGCTGTTAGTGCCGCCTGTTACAACCAGGCCATCCATAACCTTAGAAACAGGAGAAAGAAGTGAAGATGATTTAACTCATAAACTTACTGATATTGTAAGGTCAAACCAAAGGCTATGGGAAAATCTTAATGCAGGAGCTCCAGAAGTGATTATTGAGGATTTGTGGGACCTTTTACAATACCATATTACAACTTTTTTTGATAACACAATAGCAAGGGTTCCGCCAGCCAGACATAGGAGTGGTCATCCACTAAAAACAATAACAGAAAGAATAAAAGGCAAAGAAGGAAGAATAAGGCATAATCTTGCTGGAAAAAGAGTGAATTTCTCTTCAAGAACTGTAATTTCACCAGATCCATATATCGAGCTGAACGAAGTTGGCATGCCTCTTGAAATTGCAAAAATATTAACAATACCAGAAAGAATCACAACTGCTAATATGGAAACTTTAAAGCAAATTGCAAAAAAAACAGAGTATCCTGCTGCAAGTTCTATTGTCAGGCCAGATGGTAAAAGAAAAAGAATTACAGAAGAACTTAGAGAGCAGTTAATTGAAGAGCTGAACATAGGATATTTAGTTGAAAGGCATTTGCAGGATAATGATGTTGTGCTTTTCAACAGACAACCAACCCTGCATAGAATGGGTTTGATGGGTCATTTTGTAAAAATACTTCCTGGAAGAACTTTTAGAATACACCCTGCTACAACTTTCCCATATAATGCTGATTTTGATGGTGATGAAATGAATGTGCATGCACCACAAACAGAAGAAGCAAGAGCTGAAGCTAAAGTGCTGCTTGATGTTGCTCAGCATTTAATGTCTCCTAGAATTAACTCTAATGTGCTTGGCTGTGTGGATGATGCTATCACAGGTTTATATCTGTTAACTTCCAAAGAGAAGTTTGATAAAGAAAGTGCAGTTCAGTTATTAGCAGCTTGTGGCATGGATCTTAAAAAATTACATTTTAAAGAATATGTTTCTGGCCACGAAATATTTTCAGCTCTGCTGCCAAAAATAGATTTTGAAACTAAAACAAAAGCATGTAAAGGAGAAAACTGCCCTTATTTTAAAAAATGTAAAAAAGAAAACTGCCCTTCTAATGCGTTTGTGTCAATAAAAGAAGGCAAGCTTGTTTCCGGAATCATAGATGAAAAAATAATTGGTGTAGAGACAAACACACTTACAAGAGAACTTGACAAACAAGTGGGCAGAAAACAAATAATAGACTTCTTAAAAAAAGTTTTTTTATTAGGAGTGTTATCTTTAACAAAAAGTGGTTTTACAATTTCTCTTGCAGATATAAAAACAACAGAAAAAGTTAAACAAGAAACATACAGCATTATAAAAGAAACTGAAAAAAAAGTTCAGAGGGTTATAGATTCATATCATACAGGTTCTCTTGAAATTATGCCAGGAAGAAGTTTAGCTGAAACAAGGGAAATAAAAATTTTGAAAACCCTTAATGATGTTAGAACAAAAGTTGGAACAGCAGTTAGAAAGGGGCTAGATGAAAAAAATCCTGCATACATCATGACTGTTTGCGGTTCTAAAGGCAGTTTATTATTTTTAACCCAAATGGCATGTTTGGTAGGACAGCAAGCACTTTGGGCAAAAAGAATTTCTTTAGGTTATACAAACAGAACCCTTCCATTTTATAAGGAACATGATTTAGGGCCAGCTGCAGGAGGTTTTATTTATTCTAATTACTTGCAAGGACTTAAAGCAAATGAATTCTTTTTTACTGCAATTACTGGCAGGGATGGTTTAATGGACACAGCACTTAGAACACCAAAATCAGGCTACTTTTACAGGAGAATGGTAAATGCATTACAAGACCTAAGAGTAGAATATGATGAAACTGTGAGAGATTCTAATTCAAATATTATACAATTTATTTATGGAGGGGATAACATAGATATTACAAAAGAGCATCTGGAAAAGAAAAAAATAGCTCCTGGTGAGGCTGTCGGAGTTGTTACAGCACAAAGTTTTGGTCAGCCCTCTACTCAAATGACTTTAAATGTTTTCCATTTTGCTGGAGTAAGTGAGATGCAGATTACTTTAGGCTTGCCTAGACTAATTGAAATATTTGATGCAAGAAAAGAACCAAGCACACCAACCATGGAAATTTATCTTGAAAAAGAGTATAATAATGAGGTTAGTGCAAAAAAAATTGCAGCAAAAATAAAAGAGGTTCGATTAGAGGAAGTAACATCAGAATTAATTATTGATTTTAGTGCTTCAAAAATAAATGTAAAACTAAACAGAGAATCACTTAGAGAACTGCATATAACCCCTGATAAGATTGTTCAAGCTCTTGAAGCTAAACATCTTAAAATAAAAAGAGCTGGAGACATGTTAATAATAAAAGAAAAAGAAAAAACCAAGAATGAAAAAATCAGGAAAGAAAAAACAGAAAAAGAAAAAGAGAAAAAAGAAGAACATTTCAAAGAACTTTATAAAATAAAGGAAAAGCTAAAAGAAGTTGTTGTGGCAGGGGTAAAAAAGATAAAACAAATCCTGCTTGTAAAAAGAGACATGGGATATATAATTTTAACAGCTGGTTCAAATCTTGAAGAAGTATTTAAAATAAAGGGCATAAATAAAGAAAAAACTACAACAAACAACTTCCATGAGATTGATAAGGTACTAGGTATAGAAGTTGCAAGACATGCAATAATAAATGAAACAACAAAAGTTATAGAAAAACAAGGTCTTGAGATAAACAAAAAACATATTGAACTGGTTGCAGATGTGATGACTTCAAGTGGCAAAATCAAGGGCATAACAAGAGTTGGGATAATTTCTGATAAATCCTCTGTTATTGCAAGAGCAAGTTTTGAAACACCAATAAAACATTTTGTAAATGCTTCAATTGTTAATGCAACTGATCATTTAGTTAGTGTAATTGAAAATCTTATTCTAAATCAACCAGTACCAGTAGGAACAGGTCTTCCTGGACTTCTTGTCAAGTTAATTAAACCAAAAGCACTTGCAAGAAAATAAAAAAGGATTATAATAATGATAACAAGGATAATGACAAAATATTAACAATATAAATAATAACAAAAAATGAAAGAGAATGAAAAAAGAAAAACAAAAAAACAAAGCAGGCAGAGCAAAAACAAGAATTGATGCCAAGGAACTAAAGACAAAAAAGATTATTTTTGGAACTAAAGAGGCAATTAAAGCTCTTAAAAGAAATCCAAACAAGATTGAAAAAATTTATATAGCAAGTGACTGTTCCGAAGATATAATTAAAAGATTAGAACAAACACAAACAAAAGCAAGTTTAGTAAAACTTACACAAACAATAGAAGAATTAAAAGAAATTTGTAAAAAACCTTTTAATATCTCTGTAATCTCTGTTTTAAAAGACAAGGAAAAAGAAGAAAAGAAAGGAGAAGGAAAAGAAAAAAAAGAAGAGAAGGAAAAAGAAAAAATAAAAAAGAAAGAAACTAAAAAATCAAAAGAGAAAAAGACGAAAAGTAATAAAAAAGATAAAGAAGAAAAAGAATAAAAAACCCAAGAGGTTATTTAAATAAGAAAAAGATATCAAGGAAGAAAAAAGAAAAGGAACAGAAGAAACAGAAAAAATGAAAGTAAGGTTAGACATCAAAAAAATACAATACATAAACTTATTTGAAAAAACAACCCGTATAAAAGCAAAATATTGTTTTGATTATGATCCTATTATGGTGTTTATTGTGCCAAGGTTATTTATTGCTAAAGCAATAGGTGAAAAGGCAATTAATGTTAATAGGTTATCCAAGATATTAAATAAAAGAGTAAGAATAGTAGCTGATCCTTCGGGCATACATGATTTAGAAAATTTTATTAAAGTGCTTACATTTCCAAACAAGCCCAAAAGGATTTTTCTTAAAGACAAAAATCTTACAATTTTCTCTGCTCCAAAAACAAAAGCTATTTTAATTGGAAGAGGTAAAATCAGGCTAAAGGAACTTTCAGAAGTCCTAAAAAGATTTTTCGGAATTGAAAAAATAATAATTAGATAAAATTTTTATATTATTCTTATCCTTTAGTTTTAAAATGGAAGTTTATGTTTATAAGCCAAGAGAAGACAGTTTTCTAATTCTAAGAAACATAAAAAGATATATTAAGCTGCCATCAAATTATAGAGTTCTTGACATGGGCACAGGAACAGGCATTCTTGCAAAAAAAGCTGCAAAATCAAAGCATGTTAAAGAAGTTACAGCTTGTGATATTAATAAAAAAATAATAGAAGAATTAAAAAAGAAAACTAATAATAAAAAGATTAAGTTCATTGTCTCAAATCTATTTTCTAATATCAAAACCAAGTTTGACATTATCTTATTTAATCCACCATATCTTCCAAGCAAAAGTAAAAAAATTGATATAAGAATAGATGGTGGAAAAAACGGCACAGAAATCATAGAAAAATTTCTCAAGCAAGCAAAAAACCATCTAAAAAAAGATGGTAAAATTCTTTTAGTTTGCTCTTCACTGAATAAAAATATTGAAAACCTATTCAAAAAATATATATATAATTATAAAAAGATAGATGAGGAAAATTTTTTCTTTGAAAAAATTTATTTGTATTTGCTTTCTGCATAATTTTGCTTTTTCTTTATATTAACTATTTAGAGAACAATCACTTCGGGAAATAGGTGTTATGTGCAATCGAGAAAGAGGGCTAAAAAAAGAAAGGGAACAAAAGCTCACAAATAAAAATATATCTGATCCAAAATTAGAATTGCTTGTAGTGCTTTAGCTTTGTTAAAGTCATCTGCATTAATATATCCATGCGAAGTAGTATGACGAGATAAATCTAATTTTCCAGTTGCAATATCAAAATTTTCAAATACTGTTTTTTTAAGATATTTATAGAATTCATTTGGGAAACCAGTTGAAGAAACAGTATTAAATTTAGATTCAGCTTTTTGTTTTATATAATCCATTAATTCTTCAAAGGAAGGTTTTTTACCATGAATTTTAAAATAATCTAATCCCATAATTCCTTCAATTTGAGGGTAAAGTGTATGCAAACAAGTAATAAACCCACTTTTATCATTTTGTAGAAATGAGCTAATTCCTGCTTCAAGTATCTCTTTTTTGTCATTAAATAAATTTTTCTTCCACCAATATCGTGTAAAAGAATCTATTTTTTCTTTAGTAAACTTACTTATTAATCCACCAATTTGAAAATCATGCTTTTTCCCTTCTTTGTAGTATTGCATAATTTTATCAAAATTATTTC
>JAUXAK010000038.1 GCA_030619955.1 archaeon
ATATTAAAGATATTTTATAAATCTTTTTAAATCCTATCAGCTTAAAACCTAAGATTAGAAAAAATGAGGGGGGGCAAAATCCGATAGGATTTTGAGTTGCTAGGCAACGAAAGATTTAATTATAATATCTCCTACCACATAATTATGGAAGGTAGTAATTTAGAAGAAAGGACAGAAAATATAGATATTGAAAAATTTCTTAATAGAATAGAAAATTTTCACCCTTTTAATCCATCTGATACTGGCCCGTATGCAGGATGGATATGTGGACTCGTAGAATCCTTGCCATTTAAACCAAAATTGTTCAAAGAATTTCTTAAATATCTTAAACATGATAGGATTACATCCTTGCCAGACTATGATAAAGGAAGGTATATGGGTTATTTTACTGGTGCATTGGCTTGGTATGCTGGTCCAGCAACAATAATTTGGACTCTTTTAAAATTGTATGCTTAACAATATATTTTATATTCCTTAGACAATTAGATATTAATTTACTCAAAAAATTAATTCTAAAGACCTACCAAAGAAATTTCTTTTAATGGTGTTATGTCTCCCCAGAGCAGTGAGCCCTAAATGACTTAGATTTTGAACATCGCCTTGAATATTTTTTGTTTTATTTTTGTTTTTCATTAATAATAAAATATAAAAGTTATACTTATATTATTTATTTAGAAAATGAGAAAACCAATTGTAGCAAGTCAGTTTTATAAACTTTTTTGAAAAAGTCAAAAAATTCCGAAGAGTAAGCGGGAGGGCGATAAATTTATATATCTAAGTAAATCACTAAAAATTATGGCAGAAGATATTTATAAAAGGATGGTTAAAGATTTCTTCGAGGTAATCACCAAAAACAAAGCGTATTCTGCATTGGATAATACAAAAAGGCTTAGGTTCCTCAGAAAAGAACTTGATACTGCTTTTGCATACGCAGTTACAGAAGGAGAAGAAACTAGAAATTGTAACGGATTTAGGGCTATCTGTCACTATTTCGGTATTGATATTGGTAGATGGGGAGGATCTGGCCTCCATTACATAGATAGATTTCTTGAAGAAACAAAAGTTCATTCTGAAACAATAGATAATCTTATCAAAAAATATGATAGAAAAAATCTTGGCGTGGTATTTACTGAAAGAAAATTGGATGAAGAAAAATCTAAAATTATATCTGAACTTGGAATAGATTTTGGGTATTTAGGTATTCTAAAATTTGACAAGGATGGCGAAATCGAAAGTTTTGATCCAGAATAGACTTGTGAGCCCGCCAATTAAGAAAAGTATAAATAAATGAATTCTCTCTTTATTTTATGAGGAAAGCAGTTGTTGCAGGCCAGTTTTATGCTTTAAATAGTAAAGCATTAAACAAGCAAGTAAAATCTTGTTTTAAACACAAGCTTGGAGGTGGAATGCCAAGAGTGCCTTTTAAACAAGAAAAAATTTTTGGAGCTGTAGTGCCTCATGCTGGCTATCCTTACAGTGGGCCTTGTGCTTCATATGTGTATAAAAAAATTGTAGAACTAGATAAAAAAAATTTTCCAGATACTTTTATTATCCTTGGGCCAGACCATAGTGGCTATGCTAAGACTTTTTTTTCCTTGTCACTTGAAGATTTTGAAACTCCTTTTGGCTTAGTGAAAAATGATTCTGAGTTTGGAAAAAGATTAATAGAAGAAAAAAAAGAATCAGAAGTTCAAGCAGAAATTCAGGTAGATGAACTTGCTCATAAATATGAACATTCAATTGAGGTACAGCTTCCATTTTTGCAGTCTATTTCTAAACTAAGAAAACTAGAAAAAGAATTTAAGATTGTGCCAATAATTGTCTCAACACTTGATTATGAAAAATGTTCTAACATGGGAAAAAAGATTTCTGAAATCATAAAAAAATCTAATAAAAAAATATGTATTATAGCTTCAAGTGATTTCACGCATTATGGCACAGCTTATGGTTTTTTGCCTTTTACTTCAGATAAGAATACAAAAAACAATTTATATGAACTTGACAAAAAATCAATTAATTATATTTTAAAATTAAAAAGCAAGGATTTTTATGAGCAGGCAACAAAAACAACAATTTGTGGAGCAGCTCCGATTATTATAGCAATGGAAACATGCAAAAGTCTTGGTTCAAAAAAAGCCAGACTTTTGAAATATTATACTAGTGGTGATGTAACAGAAGATTATAGCAATGCTGTGGGTTATGCAAGTATTGTTTTTGAGTAAAATTCTAGCGACTTAGTTTCTGAGAAGATAATAAGATTTATTAACATTCTAATTTTTATTCTTTTATGAAATTAAAATCAAAAAATCAAAAAATAAGGCAGCCAATTGTGACTGTTGCAGGCCATGTTGACCATGGCAAGACAACTATCTTAGATAGTATCAGAGGAACTTGCCTTGCTGCAAAAGAACCAGGCAAGATAACTCAAAAAATTTCTTTTACTCTGGTTCCCACAGAACTGATAAAAGAAACATGTAAAAACATGTTGGAAAAATATCAAATTGCTCTTGAAATTCCAGGCTTTCTTTTTATTGATACACCAGGACATGCTGCATTCACAAACTTAAGAAAAAGAGGAGGTGCTCTTGCAGATCTTGCAATTCTTGTAATAGATATTAACGAAGGAATTATGGAACAAACTCGCGAGAGTATTGAAGTGCTGAGAGCAAGTAAAGTGCCTTTTATTGTAGCATTAAATAAAATTGATGCAATAGCTGGATGGTCAAAGCAAGATTCTGATTTAAAACAAAATATTGAAAAACAATCACAGCTTGCTAAAAAAGAATTTGACAAAAAGCTTTATAGAATCATTGGCAGTTTAGCTTCTTTAGGTTTTGATTCTGATTTATTTTTTAGGGTAAGTGATTTTACAAAACAAATTGCTTTAATTCCTTGTTCAGGAAAGACAAGTGAAGGAATTTCAGAATTAATTGTTATGCTAGCTGGCTTAGCTCAAGGTTTTTTAAAAGGTAAACTTGCTTTAGGCAGAGAAGGTAAAGGAACAATACTTGAAATTAAAAAAGAAAAAGGTCTCACAACAATAGAGGCTATTTTATATGATGGGATTTTAAATAAAAAAGATATTCTTGTGATAGCAACTCTTGGAAAAGCTATAGACACAAAAATTAGAGCATTGTTTCAGGCATTGCCTTTAGGAAAAGGTTTTAAACCTGCAGAAGAAGTTCATGCAGCTGCAGGAATAAAACTACATTTACCAACTACAGAAGAGCTTGTTCCTGGAATGCCATTTCTTGTAACTAAAGAAACTAAAGCAGAAGAAATTGAAAAATTGAAAAAATCTTTGCAAAAAGAAGTTACTCAAATTTTGCAAATAGATAAAGAAGGCATAATTGTTAGGGCAGAATCTCTCGGTAGTCTTGAAGCTTTACTTTTCCTGCTGCGAAAACAAGGAATAAGAATAAAAAAAGCTGAGATAGGAAATATAAAAAGAAGTGATATTGCTTTAGCTTTAACAAATCTTGAAACAAATCCTCTTGAAGCTGTTATAGTTGGTTTTAATGTTGCAACTGAATCAGAAGCAACAATAGATGAGAGAATTAAGATAATAAGTTCTGAAATAATATATAAAATAGTGGAAGAGCTTGAAATCTGGAGAGAAGAAAAAGCACTTGAAATAGAAAGAGAAAAACTTGCAAAGCTAACAATGCCTTGTAAAATTTCTGTGCTGCCAAATTTATGTTTCAGGCAGAGCAAGCCAGCTGTCTTTGGAATAAAAGTAGAAGCAGGAACACTAAAACCAGGAATTTCATTAATAAATGATAAAGGTGAAGAAGTTGATAAAATCAAGAACTTGCAGTCTGAAGGCAAGAGTGTTGAAAAAGCTAAAAAAGGCAAAGAGCTAGCTATTTCACTGCCAAAAATAACATTTGGAAGGCAAGTTAAAGAAAATCAAATACTTTATTGTTCAATTACTGAACAGGAATTCAGGCAACTGAAAAAAAATAAAAGATATCTAACTAAAGATGAAATTTCAGTTCTGCAAGAAATCGCACAAATCAAAAGAAAAATTAAAGCCACTTGGGGCATCTGATTTTAATTATTTTAGGTTTATTTCATAGCAATCTTTTTAAATAACTCTTGATAAAAACTATCATGCCATTTAAACTTGACATAGGCGACCCAAAATCAAAAAGAACTTTTCATTTAGAAACAGCTAGCGAAGCTTTTCTTAACAAGAAAATAAATGATATTATAAGCGGCTCAGATATTAAGGAATTTCCTGATCTTAAAGATTATGAATTTATAATTACTGGCGCAAGTGATAAAGCTGGCTTTCCTTCACTAGCACAA
>JAUXAK010000059.1 GCA_030619955.1 archaeon
AATTGAATTTAAAGGCAGAAAAATCCATTTGACTAGTAAATCCATTATCATCTATGAAAAATCAAGCTACATGGCTGAAACAAGCTCTGAGGCTAAGAGTTATGCTTTATATGAACTCTTAAAACTAATTAGAAGTTTAGAGCGATTTCTTGGAGCAGATTTCTCATTTCAAGGCCAATATAGATTTAAGGTTTCAAAGCAACATTATGCTTTAGTTAAAAATGCTCTAGCCAGACAATATGACCAAGAAGGCAAAAAATTACAGGTTTACAATGCAGGAGAGCTTTGGTTTGTTATAGATAACAGCTTTAATTTACATGAAGCAGAAACATTACATCCAAGAACTGCAGATATAGACAACAGAAAAATTCAAGATTTTTTTAATGATCTAAAAATAAATCCAATAACACTTTCAGAAGCAAGAAAAGAATATTATTATGGTTTCTCACAAATTGCTAAACAAATCAAAGCTCATCTCTTAGTTGTTAATCAAATAAAAAAACAAACTCCAAAAGTAACTCAATTACTAAATGAAACAAAAGAATTAATTCATGTTTTAAAGGAAAAGGAAAAATGAAAAAAGAATTAATGGGTAGAGAAACAAGAGAGAAGTATGAAATAAGAATGGAAGAAAGAAGGGAACAAAAGAATAGAGCTAATAAAAAGAAAAGTAAAGGAAAAAATTTACAATTAAAATTATAGAATAAAAAAATGAACATACACGGCTACAAATTAAAAATAAAAAAGCCGAAAGATGGTTTGCAAAAAGAAATGGCAAAACCAAAAAAAGAAAAGAGATTTGATAAAATAAAGAGGCTAAGAGCTAAGATAAGGAACTTCAAACACAAAATAAAACAAATGAAAGAAGAGAGGCTTAAAACAAAAAAATGAAAAAGAGATTAAAAAAAATATGTGCATATTGTAAGCTCCCCCTTTACTACTAAGAATGAAAAAAGAGTGACTTGCTCTCCAAGATGTGCAAGAGCTTATCAAAGAGGGCCAGAAGTGAGAGCAAAGCAAAAATTCATAGGAATTATGAAAACCTTATCAAAAAAACAATTAAAACCTAAAATTCAGAAAAGAATTTTTAACAGATTATTAAAAGAAGAAAGAGAAAAAAGCCCTCTTAAAGACTAAAATGATAAAAGCAAATAAAATCTCTTTAGAACAAGGGAATGTATCAGGCGGCCTGCATGATCTAAAACAAGTTTACAAAATAAATTATCTAGAAAAAGAAAAAAACTATTCAGACAAAATAGAGCTAGCCATCCTGCTTAAAAGAGATAACAATAATGAAGGAGCTTACAGAAGTTTAAGATTCAGCTCCAAAGTTCAGTTACAAGCTTTCATTCTAAATCTATGCAAAGCATACATTTATTTTTCACTAAAAAAAGTAGATCCTAACAACATTACTCCTTATTTGAAATTAGCACATCTTAATGATCTAATGAATAACATATCAAAAGAAATTAAGGAGATGTTTAGAGGAAAATGAACAAAAAAAAGCGTAAAGAAGTAATAGAAGCTATAAAAGAAATCTGGTTTATCAAGATTCCAATTCAAATTAAAAAATTTTTAACACATAAAAAATGAATAAAGAAGAAAAATTATTAAATGAATTTATTGAAATTGAAAAAGAAAAGCATAGAGCAGGTAGTGGAGATGATGAATTTTATACTAATCAAATAGAAGCTTATATCAATAAACAAAGAAAGTTGTGGATTGATTTCATAAAGTTCATAGAGGAAAAACAAAAATGAATAAATTTCAAAGATGGATTGAAGGTATGAAAAACCTGACACCAGTCCAGCAAC
>JAUXAK010000001.1 GCA_030619955.1 archaeon
CTTCAAAGTAGTAAACTAAACCAAGGATTTATAAAGGAGTTATTATTTTATAGATTAAAATGACAGTTCAATTAGATACTTTACTGGAAAATTTACATTCAGATGAAAATAGATTAAGATTTCTAAGAAGCATATATACCCCTGGGAATACCAAAGTTGCAGATAGAATTCTTGTTTTGAGTGAAGATTCTTCAGTTATTGAGCGAGAAGTAACACATGCAAAAAAAGCTGGAGATACAGATAGATTTAGAGATATGGGAAGAGAATATATTGATTATTGTGTTACACATGGCTTTGATATTCAATTAAGAAATATTGTAATTAGATGGCAAGATCCAGAGTTAGCTGATTATGCTATTGCTCAAATGACTTCCAAATCTGAAACTGACCGAAAACTAGAGGATTCATTTAAGTATAGTGCTGAGATTGCACGAGCATTTGGTAAAGAAGATGTTGCAAGAGCAAATCTTGAGAGATTGTTAGCTCTACAAGAAAGAGATTCTAAATACAAATTTCCAGCAGCTCAAACATTAAAGAAACTTGGAAGATTCGATGAAGCAATTGATAGATATTTGGCTTGTGGTGGATATGGTGAGTTAGGTAATGCAATGGATTTAGCAAGAGAACATTCTTCAAACAGAGTATCAAAAGTTGCCCAAAGAGGATTTGATTCATTTGATGTTAAAAATGGCTTTGCAGAATTTTATGTTGGGTGTGCTGAAGTTTTGGGAAAAACAAAAGATGCAGAGAAAGTTTTAGTTAAGTACGCAAAGAAAGTGAAAGTTGAAAGATCACCAAGATTCTATAATGATGTTGTGAAAGCTCTTGTTTCATTAGGACAAGAAAAGGTAGCTAGAAAGCTTGTTGAAAGAGTCGCGCAACATGGAGAACAAGTAAAAGCAAGCGAGAAATATCATAAATTTGATAGATCTGAAGAGATGGCTCAATTGTATCACACAATTGGTGAAACTGATGCTGTAAGAAATATTTATACAAAAAGAATTGAGACAAGAATAAGAGAAGGACATCATCCATCAAATACTATAAATGATATAAACAAAGCAATTGAACTTACAGGAGACAGAATAACTTTCATGAAAAAAAGACTTCTGTTGCATGAAAAACAAGAAGAATATGAACAAGCTTCAAAATTAGCTACAGAATTAGGTAAGCCAGAACTTGCAGAAAATTATATGCTTATGCATCAAATGGTCCAATCAGTTCAAGCCCAGCCTAGTAAATAAAGTCATTAAAAAGATTTTTTTCTTTCTATTTTTTTAGGAAACCCATTTTTCTCGTTGTAAAAAGTAAGAATTTTATTGAATATAAAACACCTATTTAGCGAATAATCATTTCACTAAATAATAAATATTTAAAAGAATAAAATTTTTACTTCCCTTTTCTTTTCCAAGCTCTCAAGCTTGGCCTGACTTTAATTGCTCTTTTGCCTTTTTTTCTCAATCCTCTTGATTTTCTTGCTGCAGATGTTAAGCCTCTAAAAACTCTTCTTTTATTTTTTTTGCTGGCTATCCAGCTTATTTTTTTATCTGCAAGAATTTCTGGCCTGCTTGTATCAACTAAAATAACTTCATAAAAATAATGCATTCCATCTTTAGCTAACCAATAAGAGTTTAGAACTTCAAGATTTGGAAATTTTCTTGCTACTCTTTGTTCTGCAACCCACTGATAATTCATTTTTAATGTTTTCCTTATTGTTTGTCTTTTGCTTCTTCTGCCGCCTTTTGGTTTTGGTCTTTTTCTGCCTCCTCTTTTTATCCTGATTCTTGCTATAACAAAACCAGGTTTTGCTTTATAGCCTAAAGCTCTAGCTTTATCAAGCCTTGTTGGTTTTTCAACTCTTTCAACAACTTTGCTCCTTCTCCATTTTATAAGACGCTGACGCCACAGCTCACCAAGATTTTCTTTAGGCTTTTTCCATGCTTCTCTAATATAATGATACATCCCTTTTACCATTTTCTATTCTCACTAAAAAGCACTTGTTTTTAAATTTTCTTATTTTTTGTTTTGCAATTTTTTCTTTGTTATGGTGATTAGAAAACTTTTTAAAAAGAAAATCATATAAATATGATAATATAATAAAAAGATGGAGAAAAAGAAAAAATGAATAAATGGCTTGAATTGTTAATTGGCATAATTCTTGTAGTTATACCAATTCTTGCTGCTGTTTTTGACTGGTTTAGCATTAATTTAGGACAAGCAACTCTTGATTTCATTAAAGGCGGGATAGTAATTGTGGTAATATTAATAGGAATATTATTAGTGGTGCTTGGAATTAGTGATATAAAGGGCTGAACAAACTAAGGAAAAGAAGACTAAAAAAGCAAAGATTGCAGGATAATAAAAAATATTAATGGGTTTTATCTTAATTATTTATGCAATCTCAATCACTTTGTATAAGATGTAAGGGCAGAGGCTGGTGTGGAAAGCCATGTAAAATTCTTTTGAGATTGAAAAAGTTTCAGCCAAAAATTTCTTTGGAATTTTCAGGAAGTTCGCCTCCTGAGATTTTTGTTGGCAAATATAATTATCCAAATGTATTTACAGGAATTCTTGCTCCTGCAGAATATGGCAGTACAGAAAAATTAAGTATGCCTGAATCATGGCATGCTGAACAAGCTTCAATTCAAGATATTCTAACATATCGTTCCAGAATGATTTATTCAAGATTCACTTCAAATATAAAAAATAAAAAAAAAACACAAAGACAATCAAGTCAACAAAAAAAGCTCTTAGATTTAATGCAAGAAATTTCTTTAGCTAGTAAGTCAGTTGATATAAATTTTCAGCTAAAGAAAAAACCAGTTATGAAGTTTTCACTTGATTCTCATATGCCTATAATTGGGAATCCTGCCCCATTAAAATCAGCAAAACTTGAATCAAATCCTAAAATAGAAAAGAAAGTTGATTATCTTACAAATGATATTGATGCTAAAGCAACCACAGCAATTAATGAACTTTATAAGTCAAAAATTGCTATTAGCAATATTATTAAAATTCTAAGTGCAGGCATGCTTGGCTTAAAGATTCAGAGAAAACTTGTTCCAACAAGATGGGCTGTAAGTGCAACAGATGATTTAATATCAAAAAAGTTACTTGAAAAAATTAAATACTATCAACAAGTTTCATCATATCTTTTGTTTAGTGCAGATTATCTTGGAAATTATTATAACATCATTTTGATTCCAGGATGCTGGAGTTTTGAGGTTATTGAAGCTTCTGCTAAAGGTTATTTTGGGCAGGGCAGTATTGCAACATGGAATGATTATGAATTTTTTTATGGAAGAAAAAAATATGCAAATAGTGTAACAGGAGCTTATTATGCTAATCGTCTTTCAGTTTGTGAATATCTTGAAAAAATCAAGAGACAAGCTTCTGTTCTTGTGCTAAGAGAGGTTCGGGAAGAATATTTTGCTCCTTGTGGAGTCGGCATCTTAAGAGAAGTTACAAGAAAAGCCATGTCAAAGAAGCCAGAAAAATTTGATACAATAGAACAAACATTAAAAAGAATTCAAACACAATTCAAATTACCTTTAGAAATTTTCACAAACAAAAGCAAGTTGTTGAGTAATTTAAAAAAACAAACACGGCTTGAGAGATTTTTACAAAAATCTTAAAGACCACATTAAACCTAAACCAATAAGGATAAAAATAAACTGCAGAACTGATTCTGAAACCTTGATTCTCTTATGAAGCTCGGGAATCAAGTCAGTTGATGCTATATAAATGAAGCCGCCAGCTGCAAAGGGCAGGAGAAAAGTTACATCTAAACTGCGACTTAAAAAATAACCAACTATTGCTCCAAGAATTGCTGTCAGGGCACTTAAGAAATTATAAAATAAAGCCTTACCTTTACTAAAACCACCATAAACTAAAACCCCAAAATCACCAATTTCTTGAGGAATTTCATGCAAGATTATTGCAATTGTTGTTGTGATTCCAAGGCTAATGTTAATTAGATAAGCTGCTGCAATAATCAAGCCGTCAATAAAATTATGTAAACCATCTCCTAGAAGAATAATCTGGCTAAAAGTGTGTTCAGGGCATTTGCCTTTATGGCAATGTCTCCAATGAAGAAATTTTTCCAGCACAAAGAAAACAAGAATTCCTGAAATGATGAACAAAGAAGTTTTTTCTATGCCCAAATCAAGGGACTCTGGCAAAAGATGAAAAAAAGCTCCTCCGAGCAAGGCTCCTGAAGCTAAAGCAACTAAAAGAATCAAAATTTTGTTAAGAAATTTTTTTTTAAGAGCAAGAAAGAAAATTCCAATAAAAGATATGAAGCTTACTATAACCACAGAAATTAAAATCCAAAGCAACATCTTTTTTTATCTTGATTTGAAAGCTTTTTCAAAAATTTTTTTATTTTCCTTTAAAAATTTTTTATTTATTCTTTCTTCAATTGCTTGCCAAACAAGTTTTTTCTTTAATGGCAAGAGTCTTTTTTTAATTGCATAGCCTAGCATAAACATATTAACCATTGTAATGTCTTTTGTTTCTTTTTTAACTATAGAATCTGCATCCACTAAATGTAAATTTTTAGTGAATTTTTTTATCTTGCTAAGAACTTGTTTTAATTTTGAAGAGGATCTGAATATTTTTGAATTTGTTAAAACTTTTGTTTTTTTATTTGCCCAATAACAAGCACGTAATGCTTCAGAAGCATCAAGAGCAATTATTAAATCTGCCCTGCCTCGCGTGACAAGAGGTGAATAAATGCTTTTACCAAATCTTATATGGCATTCTAAAGAACCGCTTCTTTGGGCAAGTCCATGTAATTCAGCTTCTTTAACATCATATCTTTGTTTTAAAGCTGCTTTAGCAATTATATCAGCAAGAGTTAAGATTCCTTGGCCTCCATAACCTGTTACAATTAAATTAAATGGTTTCATTTTTGTTTCTTTTTTCATTTTACCTTTACCTTCCAAGTGCAAAAATAAGGCATGTTAGTCCATAATTTGTAATCTTTTGGAAATAGCTTTTTTGCTTTTTTTAAAGGATATGCATCTTCATAATCTATGAGCTCGAAACCAGATTTCACAATTGTTTTAATTATTGTGCCATAGGTTTTATGATAAAAACTCATAGTTATCTTTTTTCCTGATCCAATGAACCACTTTTCCTTTAACAAACATTCTTTGAAATAATCCTCTACAATCCTAAACTTTTTTCCTTTATACATTCTTTTTTTAATAACTTCGATAACTGGATTACTTGTAGAAAATACAAACATCCCTTTATTTTTTAAGACTCTTCTGACTTCTTTAAATACACCATACCACTCCTTTAGATAGTTTATTGATAGAGCAGCAAGAATAATGTCGAATTCTTTGTTTTTATATGGCAGATTATCCATATTTCCAACTTTAAACTCCACTTTTGGATTTTCTTTTTTAGCTATCTTTATCATTTCTTCTGATATATCTATACCTTTAATTTTTGCTCCCTTTTTTGTAAGTATTTTAGCATAAATTCCTGTTCCACAGCCGAGATCAAGTATTTTCTTTCCTTTTACATTTCCAAGAAGTTTTAGAGTAGTTGGCATTTCTAACATTTCATTATAAAACCATCCTTGCCCTCTTGTTCTGAGTTTATGATACCTCTTAGCTATTATGTTGTACTTTTTTCTTACTTCAATTTCTTTCATTTTTTCTTAACTTTAATATAATCAGGAAAAAGCTGCTTGCAAATTGTGCAGCCCCAGCATAAATTTTTATCTATGATCCATTTGCCTTTTTCTTTTTTTATTGCAGGGCATTGAAATCCAGCAAGCTCATTTAATTTTGGATTTTGCTTTATTATTTCAAATCTTGGCCAGTCTCTGCCTGCTTTTGCTAATTGTTTTACTGCAAAAAGCCTGCATTCTCCCTTGGCTATAAGAACTGAAACACCTTTAGAGTTATAAGCTTCTTTCACATCTTTACAAAGTTGATTGAAATTCCAAACATTGGATATTTTAACAAAATTAACTTTGCAAGCTTTAGCAATATTTTCAATAGCTATGATTTTTGTCAGTTCCCCTGTTCCTGTCCAGCCAGTTCCTGGATGTGGTTGCTGGCCTGTCATTGCTGTTAATCTGTTGTCAAGAATAACAACCAAGGCATTAGATTTATTATAAACTAAATTAAGCAGGGCTGGAATTCCTGCATGGAAAAAAGTGCTGTCACCTATAAAAATTACTGGCTTTTCATTGCTAGATTTTGCTATTCCATGGCTTACACCTATTGAAGCACCCATTGAAACAACAAAGTCATACATTTCATAAGGGGGAAAAGCTCCTAACATATAACATCCTATATCACCACCAAAAATCTTTTTTTTGCCAAGCACTTTTTTTATAGCATAAAAAGTGCTGCGATGGGGACAGCCAGCACAAAACAAAGGTAATCTTGCTGGAATTTCAGATGATTTAAATTTTTTAATGTTTTCAACAAGTTCATCAGGCAAAGATTTTTTTAATATTGTTGAAATGCTTGCTAAAACATATTCAGGTTTTAACTCTTCTGTTTCTGGAAATAAATTTTTACCATAAATCTTTATATTTTTATCAGCCAGCTTTTTTACTTCATTTTCAATCACAGGATCAAGCTCTTCTACAACTATAACTGATTTCAATTTCAGATTTTTTAAAAAAGTTTTAACTTTTTTTTCAGGAAAAGGATATGAAAATCCTATTTTTAATAAAGGTAGCTTTATCTTCAGCTCTTGCTCTGTTTCCTTGACATAGTTATAAGCTGGGCCTGTTGTAATAATCCCTATATTGCCTTTACCTTTCTCAATAAAGTTGAGTGTAGAATTTTCAGCCAGTTGTTTTATTTTATTTATTTTTTTAAGCAGCTTTTTATGTCTTTCAACTGTTTGATAACTTCCTAATTTAAACCAGCTTTTTTTGAATTTTCCTTTTGTTTTTCCTTTAATAGTCTTATTAAAATTAACTAGTGATTTTGAATAACAAACTCTTGTAGTTAATCTTACAATCACTGGTATTTTATATTTATAAGCAAGCTGAAAAGCAAACTTAGTCATGTCTTTTGTTTCTTGACTGTCACTTGGCTCTAAAGTTGGAATATGCCCTAATTTTGAAAACCATCTTGAGTCTTGTTCTGTTTGTACTGAACTAAAACAGCTAGGGTCATCTGCTACTGCAACAACAAGAGGACACTCAAGATAAACAATAGGCAGTAAACTGTCAAGAGCTACATTTAAACCATAATGTTTGAAAGAAACCAAAGCTTTAACATTTGAAAAAGCAGCTCCTGCAGCTGCTTCCAGCGCAACTTTTTCATTTGTTGAATATTCAAAATAAATTTTTTCTGTTTTAGATATTTTTGCAAAAGTATCTCCTATCTCACTTGCAGGAGTTCCAGGATATGCTGAAGCAAAGCCTATTCCTGATTCAAGAGCACCTCTAACAATAGCTTCATTTCCAAATAAAAAACCTCTTTTTTTATTTAAAAGTTCCATCTTTTTCTATATCTTTTTTTATTTATTAAACTTTTTATTCAATTCTGCTTCCAAGCTCAATGTCTTTTTCTGGTATAAGGAGAATAACTTTTTCTTCCTTGCCTTGTTTATTTCTTTTTACTGCCGCAAGTATCATGCCTTCACTTTTAATTCCTCGAATTGTTGCTGGTTCAAGATTTGTAAAAACAACACATAACTTGTTTTTTAGCTCTTCTGGCTTATAATATTCTTTAAGTCCTGCAACAAGCTGCTTTTTTTCTTTTCCTAAATCAACAGTAAACAAATAAAGCTTGTCTGCATTTGGATGAGGTTTTACTTCAGTAATCTTTGCAATTCTCAAGTCAAGCTTTTGCCATTCTTTAAATGGAATTGTTTCTTTTGCCATTTTTATTTTGTTCCTTTTTTATAATCCCTTTCTAAGGCCTTTTTTCAATTCTCCACTTTTCGTTGCCTTCTTTAATCCATCTTCTAGCCCAATCTTCTTAAATAAAATTGGGGCTTTTTTAATTTTACTTAGTTTGAGCAAACTAGGCTTGCAGTCATCAAAGCTTTTAATTTCAAATTCAAATTGTTTTGCAATTTTTTCAGCTGTTTCTGGAATAAAAGGCCATAATAAAATTGCTATGATTCTGGTTGAATCACTGACACTATATAAGATATTATTTAATTTTTCTTTGTCTTTTTCTTGCCATGGTTTTTTTTCTTGAATATAAGCATTACAGTCATCAATAAAATCAAAAATTTTATGCAATGCTTTATCAAGCTCATAATCTTGCATGTGTTTCTGAATTTCCTTTAGCTTTAGTTTTTTGAAAAGTGTTTTATTTGCTTGACCTTGTTTAACTTGTTTTACCTTGGTATTTTGTTTTTCAGTTAAGCCTGCTGTTCTGCTGACAAGATTTCCTAGCTTGTCTGCAAGTTCATTGTTGTGTCTTGCTACAAGGGCTTTTTCATTAAAATCACCATCCTGGCCGAAAGGAATTTCTCTAAGCAAAAAATATCTGAAGCTATCAACACCATAGCTTTCAGTAATAGAAAAAGGATCTATAACTAATCCAGTTGTCTTGCTTATTTTTTCACCTTTAATATTTATAAAACCATGCACAAGAATTGTCTTTGGAATCTCTATATCTGCTGCAATCAACAATGAAGGCCATATTACACTATGAAACCAATTTATATCCTTGCCTATAACATGAACATCAGCTGGCCAATATTTTTTATACTTTCCCTTAGGATATTCTAAAGCTGAAATATAATTTGTTAAAGCATCTATCCAAACATAAATTGTATGTTCTTTGTCAAAAGGAACAGGAATTCCCCACTTTAGGTTTTTTCTAGAAACACACAAGTCTTTCAAGCCTTGTTCTTTTATTCTGCTGAGCATTTCTTTTCTTTTTGCTTCTGGTACGACAAAGTACTTTTTCTCCAAAAGCTGTGTAATTCTATCTTGATATAAACTTAGCTTAAAGAAATAAGCTTCTTCTTTTAATAGCTCAAGTTGAAGATTAGGATGTTCTGGACATTTGCCAGTTACAAGTTCTTTCTCAGTTTTGAAAGCTTCGCAACCAGTACAGTAAAGACCTTCATAATTTCCTTTGTAGATCAAATCTTTTTTATGCAGAAGTTCAAAAATTTGTTGAGCAACTTTTTTATGTCTTTCTTCTATTGTTCTAATAAAATCATCATTGCTTATTTGAAGCTTTTTACAAAGCTTAATAAATAGCTTGGCATTACTATCAACAAACTGCTTTATAGCAATTTTAGCTTTTTTTGCAGCTTTAACATTTTTTTGTGCATTTTCATCAGTTCCAGTCAAAAAGAAAACATCTTCTCCAAGAAGTTTATGCCATCTTGCAATACAATCAGCTGCTATTTTTTCATATGCATGACCCAGATGAGGACTTGCATTTACATAATCTATTGCAGTTGTAATATAAAACTTCTTTTTTTTGTCTGCCATAAAAATTTAAAAGCCGGAGTGCTTAAAAAACTTATGTTAATTATTGGCTTGACAGGAACAAAAGCAGGTGGAAAAGGTGAGATTGCAAATTACTTGAAAGAAAAAGGTTTTGTGTATTTCTCTCTGTCAAATATTGTTAGAGAAGAAGCAGCAAGAAGGGGCTTAAAAAATTACACTATCAAAGATTTACAAGATATTGGAAATGATTTAAGACAGAAACATGGTTTAGGTGTTCTTGCTGAAATGGCTATCAAGAAGATAGAACAAGAAAAAAAGAGAAAAAAAGAAAAATTTGTTATTGATGGTATTAGAAATCCAGGTGAAATAATTGCTTTTTGCAAATTAAAAAATTTTTATCTTATTGCAGCTGATGCTCCACAAGAACAAAGGTTTAAATGGCTTGTTGCTCGAAGCCGTGAAAGTGACCCAAAAACTTGGCTTGAGTTTTTAAAGATGGATGCCAGAGATCAAGGAAATGAAGAGCAGAAAGTTGGCCAGCAGGTTAAAGCATGCATGAAGATGGCTGATTTTCACATTGAAAATGATTCAACAATTGGAGCATTGCATAAGAAGGTTGATATAATTTTAAAAACAATAGAGAAATAATAAAAATATCAGCTTTGCATAGAAAAAATATAAAAGATTTAATATTTAATTTCTGTTTCTGTTAAACCTTTTAATTCTTCAAGTTTTTTAGATTGTGGTTTAAGCAATCCATAATAAAATAGTGCTACTTGCTCTTTTGGCAAGTTTGTAACATTTGTAACAAGATTTATATAAAATTCATCTGGAAAATCTCTCCTTTCTTTTAATCCATAAGCTAATATTGTTTTTGTTCTTCCAAGTCTTCTCTCTTTCATTTTTTCTTGTAAAGGCAAACTTTCTTTTGGATATTCTTCAATAAACCAGTTAACAGCTTGATTCATTGGTATTTTTCCTGCCCTTCCTTTTTTTGAGGTTATCATAATTATAGCAGGACTTTTTTTACTTATTTCTTCACCTGTTTTTAATCTAGAATAAATTTCAGTTGTATTTTCTTGTTCAGCATGAGTTAAATAAGCACCCATACTTGCTATAGATCTTCCTTCTCTTGCACATGCTACTGTAAATTCTACAAGGTCTGTTAACTCTTTTGATGCCATAATAACATCTAGAAAGAATAGTATATAAAATTTTATTAATTCGAAAATATATATTAGAATGTTTAAAACATAACTTGCTTTTGCGCCAGTAGTCTAGTGGTACGACGCGAGCTTCCCAAGCTTGCAATGCGGGTTCGATTCCCGCTTGGCGCATCAAAAAATATTTAAAAGCTTTTTACTAGAAAGAAATATGAAGGTTGGAATAAAAGTTGGTGATATAATAACAAGGAAATTTGTATCAGTAGATCCAAATATAACTATAATGGAATGTGCAAAATTAATGACTAAAAAAGGAGTTGGTTCTCTTGTAGTTAAAAAAGACCAGAAAATTAAGGGCATAGCTACTGAAGGTGACATAATTAAGGCTGTAGCTAAAGGTTTAAACATAAGCAAAACAAAGGTAGATAAAATCATGACAAAAAAAATTATAGGAATTTCTCCAAGTAAGGATATTTATGATGCTCTTGTTATGATGAAAAAAAAGAAGGTGAGATGGCTGCCAGCTCTTATTAATAAAAATATTATTGGTCTGCTTACTGAAAAAGATATTCTTAAGATTCAGCCAGATTTATTTGACATTGCAATTCAAAATATGAGAATTGCAGAAGAAAAAGAAAAATTTAAACGCATTAGGGCTGTTGATGAATATCGTTGGGTTAGAGAAGGCCCTTGTCAGGAATGTGGTGCTTTTGACCTTCTTTACAAAGTAGGCAATCGTTATTTATGTGCTACCTGCCGCAAACATGATGAAGGCCCCTGGGAAGAATAAAACTTATTAAATAAATAAAGAAAAACATATTAAAGAAATTCTCTCTTTCTTTTTCTGTGTTGTCTGCTGTCATGCTTTGTCATTAGGTGTTGTATGAATGTTGCTAATCCTTCTACATGACTAATTTTTTCTTTTATTAAAGCAATTCTCAGCCTATCATTTACTTTAATTCCCTTTCTAACAAGATTTTTTTTAATTAAATAATAAAATTGTTTTCCTTTTTTATCAAAATCAGTTAAAATAATGCATTCTCGCTTTTTATTTATTATTTCAGAAATTTTATCTAACTTTGAGTACAAGGGCTTGCCGCTTAATATAAAAATATTATTAAACCCAAGTTCTTTAAGAGCAGCTTTGTCTTTTTTATCTTCCACTATGACAAGAGAAGAAGATTCTTTAGCTCTATTGATTTCTTCTATCAAATCTTTCATGTTAATATTAATCAGATAGGATTGTGGAGCCTCCTTAGAGAAATTTATTCAATTCATTTAGAGATTTAATTTTATTTGGATAATTTAGGTATTTATTTTTTCTATCAATAAGAATTGCTTTGATTCCAAACTTTTTAGCTGGTTCAATATCATCTTTTAAAGAATCTCCTATCATCAAAACTTCATTTCTTTTTACCTTTAACTTCTCTAACATTATTTTAAAAACTCTAGAATTTGGTTTTAAAATTCCAATTTCATAAGATTTTAGAATAACATCAAATAATTTTGTTATATTAAATCTTTTATTTAGTTGCTGAAAACTATAATAAAAAGTATTTGTTATTAAACTTAATTTATAACCTCCTTTTTTTAATTCACCTAAAATTTTCAATGTTTCTGGATACGGTTTCTTTTGTGATGTCCTTCTTCTTTCTAATAATTTAATTAATCCTAAAATCAATTTTTTATTATAGCTAATTCCTAACTCTTTTAACAAATTTTCAATAGGAATTTTCAAATTATAATGTTTTTCTAACATTAAATATTTCTCAAAAATTTTTAGAAATTCATAATCATCAAAATTTTGATTAATTTTTTTTGCAAATTTTCTGAATGGATGCTCGCCTCTAACTTCATCATAAAACAAAGTTCCCCACAAATCAAAAATAACTGCCTTAATCATATAAATATGTTTTAATTAATTTTATTTAAACCTATCGGGGGTTCAGGCTAGATTTCTTCATGTCCGAATTTTTTAATCTTCTTTTTCATAGAAAGTGGCATTTCCCAAATATTCTTAATCATATCAATTGAAATTCTTGATGCTTCCTTTCTTGCTTTTTTAATTTCCTTTTTATTTAAATATGGATACAATGGACATTTTATGATTTCATAAAATCTTTTCCCTTTTTTATAATAAGGTATAATTGGCCATGCCAAACATAATCTTGGTTTAACCTTTTGAATTTCACAAGAATAATCTTTTTTCAAATATGGGCATACCTGTTGTTTTGTTTTGACATCATATAATCCTTTACCAATTTTAATAAAGTAATCTTTAAATCCTGCCTTTAAAATTTTATTTTTCTCTTTTTCTGTTAATGTTGGCCCGTCTAATTTACAACAAAATGCTTTACACTTTTTGCAGACCTCAAGGAACTTATAAAATTTGGGCATTATCTTAGCAATAATTTAGATGTTTATAAAAATTACTAAATGCTCAACTTTTCTTAATACTTTTCTCATTTTCTTTTGAGAGCATGGGCCCGACGCGATTCGAACGCGCGACACCCTGGTTAAGAGCCAGGTGCTCTAACCAACTGAGCTACGGGCCCATTTTATATTAATGTTAAATTTGTTTATAAATTTTTATAAAAAATTGAGAAGAAGAATTTCTAAGCGATTACTATGATATATCTTATACTTATTATTAAAGAATCAGATTTTAGATTCAGGTAGTTTCATGTATATTCGCGCCATGAGTGTTTGCATTTCACACATTTAAAGAACCTTGTTTCAGCTTCATCTCCAGCACGAGTTTGAGCAGTAAAATAATAAGCCTTGCAATGGCCACATTTTGGGCAAGTTTCAGAAACAACAGGCCACACATTTGATTCTTTTTCATGCAGAACATCTATTTTTATTTTTTTTGCAACTTTTTCACTAGAAACAAGCTTTACTTTTTCTTTACTAACATATCTGCATTTAGGACATGCAAATCTCTTTTTTTTCTGCACAAGAACTGAACCGCACTTAGGACAAAATTTCATTGTATTTACTTTGTTTTTGACTTTAAAAACCTTACGTTTAAGCAAGCTTGATTTCGAAAGTTTTTTAATCTTATTACCTTTTTAATTATAATGAAAATTATAAATAAGGTTTTTATTGTCATGGCTCTTTTTATTTTGTTAGTAGCAGTTTCTGGTCAGCAGGGATGTTATGGGGAATGCTCTTCTAATTCTGATTGTGTAAAAACACAAGTAACATGCTGTCCTTGTAATATGGGCGGCAGGGAGCAGTGTATCCCTTTCATGCTATCTTCTTTATATCGAGACAAATTAAAAAAATGTCCTTCTGAAGACCAGCTTGTTTGTGCTGCTATTTATAATTGTGAAATCAAAAACTGTTCATGTGTAAATGGCAATTGTGTTGAAGTAAAAAAATAAAAAATAAAAATGAAGAAAAAAAATATTAAAGATAATAAAGAAAAAGAAGAAAAACAAAAATTAGAGAAATTAAAAAAGCTAAAACTACTTCCTAGTTTGCGTGAAAAAAGACATTATCTCGTTTTAATTATAAATGATAAAAAGTTAAATAATAAAAAAATCAAGGAGATTATTAATAAAGCTATTCTTAATTTTATTGGAGTGTTGGGTTATGCAAAAGCAGGCCCTTTGTTTGTTGAGATGGGACAGACAGGAAAAAGAAAAACTGATGAAAATTTTTATGTCATTTTAAGTGTTACAACAAAACATGTTGATGTTGTTAGAGCATCTCTTGCTTTGACAAATGTAAAATGCATTGGTGTTAGTGGCACAATAAAAAAAGCAAAGGAAAAGTTTTTGAGAATTTAGAGATCTCTAAAAATAATATTTATTGGGAAAATTCAATGTTTCTTTTATTTCTTCAAAATTTAAACCGCCTTCATTGTAACATTCGCTTAGTTCCTGTTTGAATGAATCTAAAAAATCTCTGTCTTTAAATAAAGAATCAAGAAAATTTTTATCATATCTATCATAATTTAATTTGATTCCTAAAACACTTAGAGAGTTAATAATTGAAACTATTTTATCTAAATATTCAAAATCAAAATAGTCTTTTGTTTCAAGTTTTTGAAAAATTTTTTCTTTTAAAGCCCTTTCTAAATCACTCTTAAAAGAGTTGGTAGGATCTTTATAGAGACATTCTCGAAATTTTTCTTCTGCTAAATTTACAGTGAAAAAAGGATCATAATCTCTATGTTCTTTGTCAAACTTATTCAGACTATTTAAAGAGAGATTATAGTTATCTTTTACTTCTAGCCTTCTTGAACCTCGTGCCATTTTCTTTTTATATATTCATTGCATATTTTATAAAGATTATTGTATTAAAAAATATTTAATAGAATATTTAACAAAAAATTGAATTTATCTTGTTAGCCATTCAATTTCTTCAGGTTCAAGTTTTAATTCTGATGCAAATTTTTCTCTTTCTTTTGTTTTTGTATTTTTAAAAGCTATTTGCAAAAAAGAAAGTTCTTGATAAGCTTTTTTCTTTGATATATGTGTTTTTTTTGCAAGTTTTTTAGCTATTGAATGTTTTTTTGCTTGTTTTTGTTTAACTAACCATATTTTTAAGATACGTGATGGTGGTTTATAAGATGTAAAGCCATCTTTTGATTCTTTTTTTACACAAGCAATGCCTTGTGCAAGTAATTGCATAATATAAGATAAAAAACGCCAATGCTGCTGCCTTCGAATCCTGCCGCGAAAAACATCTGCTTTGCTCAGCATTTTATATGCTTTAGCTAGTTCATTTCCATGATATTCGATAGGAATATTTTCATCTAACCATAAGAAAAAATCATCATAGCTCATGTTTTTTACTTGGTCAAAAACATTTAGTGCATTTTTTGATTTGAAAATTAAACGCAATGCACTAAAAATATTCTCATCTTTTTCCCTGCCTATGCTGTATAATTCTGTTACATGTTTTTTTGTTATCTCTTTGTTAGGTTTGTTAGAAGCTAAAAATGAAAGAGTCTGCAAATCATTTATTGCTGCTCTAGCATCTCCCTGAACCATTGAAGCAAGAATTTCAATAGCATCTTTAGAAATTTTTAATTTTTCTTTTTTAGATATTTTTGATAAAACAAAAACAAGATTTTTTTTATCAAGAGCTTTAAGTTCCAGAAGCTGAACTTTTGATCTTAATGGCCTTAACTTGGTTTGCCAGGCATCATTTGCTGTAAGCAGAATAGGATATGCTGTTCCTTGTATTAATCTAATAAGTTCTTGCAAGCCGCCTCTATCTTTTGTTCCTGAAACACCCTCAAGCTCATCAACAAGAATGATTTTACTTTTTCTAAACAAACTTTGCTGTTTTGCTGCCTGCCCCATAACATCCTGAATTTGTTTTTTGTTTCTAAGGTCAGATGCATTCAGTTCAATAATCTCAAAACTTAGTTCAGAAGCAAATACATGAGCTAAAGTTGTTTTGCCACTTCCAGCAGGACCATAAATTAATAATGCTCTTTTTTTTTGGCTTTTGAAATTTTTTATAAAATCAAGAGCTTTTTGCTTAGCTTCAAAATGGCCAGCAAGCTCATTCAAATTTCTAGGTCTGTATTTTTCTGTCCAAGGAATCATTTTTTTAAAATTTATTTATTTTTTCCAGCAAGAACAAAACTTGCAAGTAAACTCTCGAGTTGAATAAATTCATCACTTCCTTCTACAAGATGAAACTCAGTTTCACCGCATTTTTCAATCATAGACATTTTTTGTTCTTCTCCCAACTTTAGATTCCAGATTTCTTTTTGTATTGCTTTGATAATATCAAGACCACCAAGTCCTTGCTTTAACATTGTATCAAGAAGCAGATTTCTTGCTACAATAAATTCTCCATTCAAAGCTTTTTCTAATATCTTTTTAATATCTTCTGGTTTAGCTTCTGATATAATTTCAGCAATTATGTTTTCATCTATGTTCTTTGTAATGCTTGCACTTGCCTGCAACAAATTAATAACCCGGCGCAAATCACCTTTGCTTTTATTATAAATTACTTCAATTGCTTTATCATTAATTTTTAATTTTTCTTCTCTGGAAATTTTTTCTATTATTTTTGCTATGTCTTTTTTATCTAGGAGCTTAAATCTAAAAATGCTGCATCTGCTTTGTATTGGTTCTATAATTTTGCTACTAGCATTACAACTTAAAATAAAACGGCAGGTTCCAGTAAATAGCTCCATTGTTCTTCTTAGAGCATTTTGAGCTTCTTTTGTTAAAGCATCGCTTTCATCAAGAAAAATAATTTTAAAAGGAACATCTCCTAAAGCTTTCGTTCTTGCAAAACTCTTAACTTGCTGTCTTACAACATCTATGCCTCTCGTATCACTTGCATTAAGCTCAAGAAAATTTTCATGCCAACTCTCATCAAAAAGTTTTTTTGCTATAATTAATGAAAGAGTTGTTTTGCCGCTTCCAGGAGGGCCTGCAAAAAGCAGATGAGGCATGTTTCTTGACTGAACAAAAGCCCTTGTTCTATTAACAATTTCAACATGTCCAATTACATCATTAAAATCATGAGGCCTGTATTTTTCTGTCCAAATCACTGAATCAAATTCCTTGCCTTCCTTACCTTTGTTTTTGTCCTTAGCTTTTTTCATTCTCAAATTATATTTATATTCTTTAAAAAACTTTCTAAAAAATAATGCTTTTTTTGTATAATTTATCTTTTTTTCCTCAATATCTTAACAATAGCCAATGTTTTTTATTAATTTAATAAGGATAACATAACGAAAGATTTAAAAACTAAACTTTATTTTTAGAAAAAAATGAGTTTAGATGAAGAAATTCCAAATGTACTCTGGCCTAATGAAACTGGAGAATATAAGATTATACAAATTTGTAATAATATAAACCAACCATATTTAAGGTTTAGTGAAAAACTAAAAGACAGAGCTACTGATGAGTTCCATAGAGAGATTCTTGAAAGATTTGCAAAAGAGATTAATATTTCATGCGGAAAGAAAAAAAGTTGTGATGGAGATTGGATGGTTCCAATTTTGCCAGAATCATCAAATTATAGAATACTTGGAATGGGTAAGTGTTTTTTTAATGCAGAAAAAAAAGAGGCGGAATTCTATGGTAAGAGCAGGGATTATGGAGTTAGGGTTGATGAAGAACATTTAAAATTAATCAAGTCTTTTTTTACAGACATAAACATAAAGAAATAGAATTTAAATTTTTGAAATAAAAAACTTATAACCAGTGAAAGCAGAAATAACAGCAGTTATGCTTAGATTACTGACAGTTGCTCTGAAAATTGGCTCTGTTAATGCAAGACCTGCTCTGTCACCAAATTTTTTTATTATAGCTTTAATTTCATCTTCACTTAATATACTGTCTGTTTCTTGTATTGTGCCTTCTTTTGTTATTTTAATTTTTTTATTAGCACCATCACATTGTATTAATTTTACAGAGGGATCTGCAATAAAAGGATTAAGCTTACCAAGGTCAAGAGCAACCATTGCTGGAGGTTTTTCTTCTTTTGGTGATGAGGGTGCTGCTGGCGGGGCAGGTGCTGGAGTTAACTCTGGTACCATTGGAGCTGCTTCAGCTTCTTCTTCAGGTGGTCTTGCTGGAGGTCTTGGAGGAGGAAGTGGCCATTCTTCAGTAACCTTGGGTGGTTTAGGTAAAGAAGGTAATTTTCTTTTGTAAATAGGTGCTTCTGCTTCAACTTCTGATACTTTTTTTATTTTAGGTTTTTCTTTTACTTTTTCAGCTTCTATTGTTAAAGGAGCAAGTTCTTTTCTTATGCGTGCTTTTTCAGGCTTCATTATTGATGGTCTTAATTTCTTGCCTAATCTTGCTATTTTTTCCTCTGCTTTTAATTCTCTCTTTTTTCTTACTTTTTCTTCCACAATTTTTTCTTTAGCAATAGCTAATTGCTGCATAAAACTTTGAAGAAATTCTTTTTCAACTTTTTTTGCTTTTCCTTTTTCAGCCATCTTACATCCAAGAAAATAATTAGAAAGTAAATTCAGGCAAAGGTTCTGGTTTATACTCTTCTTCTGCTTCTTCCTCTGCTTCCTCTTCTGTAGCTTCTTCAGTTTCTTCTTCAGGTTCTTCAACTAATCGATGCCTTCTCTTTGTTAATGGCTTTGTTAGTCTTACTGGTCTTGCAGGCATTACACCAGCATGAGCTTCTTCTTTTTCTCTCATTGCTTTTTCCAACAAAAGCAAACCTCTTGCAATTGTCTTGTTTTGTTTAACAAGTGCATCAACCTTATCTATTAACTCTTTTGGTATTTCAGCTTTAGCTGCAGGCCCTTTTCCTTTTATTTTTGCCCCTTTAAAAGCTGTGCTTGCTTCTTCAAAAAGTTTTAACAAAGAAGAAATTTTCTTGTTGAGGGTTTTTAAGTCAGTAGCAAGACCTGTAAGCATTTTTTGCAGTGCAATAGAATTTTCTAAAAGCATTTCTAATGCTTTATTTTTTTTAGCAGCTTTAGGATTTTTAGCTTTCATTATCTAACCTCTTTTTCTTTTACTTTTTTATGCTTTTTTAAGCATTAGAATGTTTAAAAATTTTTGCTTGTTTAAGGTTCACACAAATTTGGAATAAAAAAGAAAGATTTTGAATAATAAAATTTATAAGGTTTCTTAGTTTTTAATGTTCATGCGGGAGTGTCGGAGTGGTCAAACGAGCAGGACTTAAGATCCTGTGGCTTAGTGCCTGCGCAGGTTCGAATCCTGTCTCCCGCATTAAAGCTTTGAAAATGGTTAAGATACTTGTGGTTAATGAGGAAGATAATATTATTAATTCCAAGGAGAGGGGAACATTAAATCAAGAGGAGATTTATCGTGTTTCAGCATTATGGATCAAGGATAGTAAGGAACAAATTCTTTTAGCTAGAAGAGCATATGCTAAGAAAAAAGATCCAGGAATGTGGGAGCCTGCTGTTGCAGGCACAGTTGAAGAAGGTGAAACTTATGAGTCTAATATTATAAAAAAAGCTGAGGAAGAGCTTGGTTTAGATAATATAAAATTAGAAAAAGGACCTAAACACAGAGTAAAGGGAAAACATAATCATTTTACACAATGGTTTATCTTATGTGTTGATAAAGACATAAATGATTTTAAAGTTAAAGAAGATGAAGTAGCCGAAATCAGATGGTTTAGTAAGGATAAAATATTGAAACTTATTAAGAACAATCCTAAAGAGGTTATTGAGGCTCTTAAAAAGAATATTAATTTATTATTGGAAATATGAACAAAAAAATTTACCTTTATTTTCATGATGATTTTGATGGAATTGTTTCTTGTGTTTTAGCTTTTTATTTATTAAAAGAACTAAGTTTTAAACCAATAATTGGAAAGCCTGTTTACTCAGAAGAAATTCTTTCTTGGAGAAAACTGAAAATTAAAGTAAAGAAACCTTTTGCTTCTTTGGATTTACCTTATAGAAAAGATGCTTTGGTTTATTTTGATCATCATAGTTCAAATAAACCTTCTAAAATCAGCAAAATCACAAAGTACTGGAAATTTAAGCAAGCAGATTCATGTGCCCAAGTTATTTTTGATTATATTAAAGACAAAAATTTGTTAGGTAAAAAATCAATATTTAGAGAGCTTGTCAAGAAAGCAAATATCGGCGATGCTGCTTTGTTTTCTAAGTTTGGAATTCCTCCCCTAGAAACAATAAAACCAAAAAGAGCAGCAGGAAAAATTGCTGTTTTACTTGGAAATTTCAAATATGATAAAGGGCTGAGAAAAAAGATAATAAATGATTTAATAAAAGAACTGGATTTAGAAAAAATAGCTAAGAAAAATTATATAAAAGAAAGATATAAAAAAATTTGGCCAAACATCAAAGTTTCTTTAAAAAAATTTAAAGAAAATAGTGGTTATGCCTCCCAGTTACATAAAAAATTTGGCTTAGTGACTTATAAAACTCTTTCTTATAGGTTTATGAGATTTGCTCCAGCTGTCTTTTATCCAAAATCTCTGGTGTGGATAGGGTTAGTAAAGCAAAAAAAAATTTATTCTATAAAAATTTCAAAAAATCCATGGAATCACAAGTCAGACATTCTTTTTAAAAAAGGATTGCATATTGGCAATATCTTAAAAAAATTTGGTGGGGGAGGGCATGCAAGTGTTGGTGCTGCCCAATTTACATCTTATAAAAAAACCAAAGAAAGTATGAAAATTGTAGTTAAGGAAATAGAAAAGAATCTTCTGAAATTGAAATCCAAGAGCAAAGAGTAATGTTTAAAAATTCTTTTTTCTTTTATATGATGGGTAGGTTAGGCTGGCACGCTAGCCCTGTGCCGTTTGCAAATGGGCTTTATGGCAAGCTGCAAGAGAAGGAGTTATATATTTGTTAGTAAGTCCTGACTTGGACGTTGAGGTCTTGTCCTGCTTGATCTTGCCCTAGCAAACTGGGTCAGTTCCGGAAGGAGGCAGCCCTAAGTTAGAGTTAAGATGCTTGTAGGGTTGCAGGACTGAGGAAGAGCCAGGGTAGCTTTCTGATAAGTATAGAAGCAAATTCTCGAACCTGCCTGCTTTAGAAAATGAAAAAAAGAGGACAATTTTTTATAATTGGTGCAGTTATTCTTGGAATACTAATCTTGGGCTTAGCTACGACTTTTAATATTACATTAAAAAAAGATGAAATTTCCCAGGAAAAGTTTAATGCAATGTGTCAAAACTATGAAAAAGAGGTTTTTGAAATAAGTAAATATACAATAAACACTCAAAACAAGAGTAATGAGCCAGAATTAATAAAAAATTTTACAATAAAATTCTTAAATTATTCAAGAACTGTTGATCCAAATTTTAGACTTTTGTATGTTTATGGAAATAATAAAAATGTCACAATTTTCAATTATATTAATCATACCCTCAACATCGATATAACAAATGGCACTGAAAATTATCCTATAGAACAATTACAAAGTTGTGATGTCCATGATATTTATATTAATGATATAAGTTTATGTATAAATAGCATTGCTAATGATAGTATAAAATGGATTAATATCACAAATGGAAAAATTAATAAAAAGTATTCTATTGCTGATGATGAATGCTTTTATTTTATAGCAAGAACAACGAAAGAGGGTGAAGAATATTTTTGCGAATAAAAAACAAAAATAAAATAAATAAAAAAATGCAAAAAACAAAAAAACTAACAAATAAAAAAGGAATAAGTGTGCTTATATCTTATGTTTTACTTATTAGTTTAGCATTAGCAATGGCAGCTGCTGCTTATATATTTCTTAAACCCTTTGCTGAAAAACCCTTGCCAGAAGAAGCCTGTCCTGCAGGTGTAAATATTGTGCTTGAAGATTATAATTGTTATGATGACGATGGCCAGAAAAAAATAGATATAACTTTAAAAAATCGAGGCTTATTTAATGTAACTGGGGTGACAATTAGAATGATAAATGAAACAGGTGAATATCCTTTTCTGGAAGGAGGAAAAATCAACCCTTCTTTATCAGGGGAAGATGTTTTACCAGTCGGCACAACAAAAGAAGCATATTTAATTTATGCTAGTGCTATTTCACATATAAAGATAATGCCATTTAGAAAAGATTCTAAAGGATATCAATCATATTGCACAGATGCAATTGTTATCATACCTGTAGAAGGCTGTTGATAAAAAGATATTTAAATTTAATAAAATATATAAAATAAATAAAAGATGGAAAAAAACAGAGAAAGAAAAAAGAAGAAAAAAGGAGTTTCACCTTTAATTGCTACTGTGTTGCTTATTGTTGTAGCAATTTCTCTTTTTACAATTATATTTCTATGGATTAGAGGATTTCAACGTGAATCTATTCTTAAATTTGGCACACCAATTGAAACAACTTGCATGAGCTTAAATTATGAAATAAAATTTCATCCAGATAAAACTCTAGAAATAATTAATAATGGAAATTTTCAAATTTTCAGAGCAGATGTTTATATTACAGACCAAGAGGGTTCAACAAAAAAACTTGGAGTTACGGATGGAGATCTTTTAGAAAACATTCTTCCAGCAAGCAGTGCAAGAATATCAGTCAGTGATTGTGAAAAAATAAAAGTAATTCCAGTCTTGCTTGGCACAACTCAGGCAGGTGCTGAAAAAGAACATGCTTGTGAAAACCAGGCTAAAACTATTTTATGTTAATAGAAAGATTTTTTAATGTCTTTCTCTTAAAAAAGAAATAAAAAATAAAGATAAAATAAATAAAAATGAAACAAAATAAAAGAGGTATTGCACCAATAATTGCTACTGTACTATTAATTGTTATAGTGCTTGCAAGTATAGCCTTGATTATTGGTTTTGTAGTGCCATTTATGCAGGAACGAATGGGAACAGCAGAATTATGTTACAAAGCACAAGGAATACAAATTGACTCGCAAGCAACATGTTATGAGGATGAGAATTTAATATTAAAAATAGTGTGGAGTGGCAATGAACAACTTGATTTAACAAAAATCAGATTGTCAGTTAGTACAGCAACAGAAACAAAATCAATAGAAATTCCTGGAGATGTAGATGGTGAATTACCACAACATCCTGGAGAAGCAAGAACCTACACATTAGGATATGGTGGGGGTAGTTTAGGATTTGAAGATAATTTCAAAACAACTCCTTTAACTGCAGTTTCAATTGCACCTGTGATAAAACCAGAAAAAGGAAATGAAATAACTTGTGATATTAAAGAGATAGCTATAGAACACTGTTAATCTTTTAAAGATGAAAAGAAAAGAAGGAGTAATATGGGTTTCTACTGTTCTTTATATTATGATTAGTCTTGCTATTATTAGCATTGTGCTTGTTGCTGTCAAACCAAGAATTGATTCTGCTCAAGACAAAGCAACTATTGAGCAGACAATTATATTATTAAATGAGATAGATTCAACAATCACAAGAGCTGATATAACCCAAGGTACAGTACTTAAACAGGAATTTAAAATGTCCAGGGGCTTGCTTACAATAGACTCAAAAGAGGATTTGATAGAATGGCAGTTTTCAAGCAGTTATCAATACAGTGAAACTGGCATGCCAATTAAAATCGGAAAAATAAAAGTGCTAACACAAAAAGCAGCTCCTTGGAATGTCACATTAACTTTAAATTATGCAAACATGAATTTAACTTATCTGGGTGAGGATGAAAATTATATACTTCAGCCAGCTGAAATCCCTTATAAATTGTTTATGGAAAATAAAGGGCCAACTGTAGCTGAGGATAAAAACCAGATTGATATTTATGGAATTTAATTTACTTATTTTTATAACTTTAGTGCGTTGTTAACTAAAGAGGACTTGCCCTTGTCAAATTCTTTATACATTTAGAAATATCTCTATCAACAATAACAATATACCCTACGTTTCTTACATCCTTATACTTAACAATATATCACTTTAGAAAATTTTAAATAAACACTTGAATAGGTAATTTTATGTTAGATCCAAAATTAATAAGGCAAAAGCCTGCTTTTGTAAGAGAAAATTTAAAAAAGAGGCAGCTTGATACTACTCTTGTTGATAAATGGCTTGTTCTTGATAAAAAATATAGGGAATTGAAACAGAAAGTTGATGCTCTTAGGCACAAGCGTAATGAGATTTCTGAAGAAATTAATAGACTGAATAAATCAGGTAAGAAAAAAGAAATGAAAAAGAAAATAATCGAAGCTAAAACAACAGTTAAAAAAACAAAAGAACTTGAAGAGCAGATTAGAAAAATTGAGTATAAGCTTAAAGAACTAACATTAACTTTTCCTAATCTTGTGGCTTCACTTCCTAAGAAAGAAAAAATAATATTAAGTCATGGAAAAGGAAAAAAAGAGAAATGGCAAAAAGATTATTTGCAGATTGGTAAAGAATTAAATTTAATTGATTTTGATTCTGCTATTAAGATGGCTGGAGAGGGTTTTTATAGTTTAAAAGGTGAAGGAGTTAGGTTATTAAGGGCATTAATAAATTTTTGTCTTGATATAGCAAGAAAAAATAATTATAAAGAGATTTATATCCCTATTTTAATAAACCAAAAAGCTGCAACTTATTCTGGGCACTTACCAAGATTTAAAGAAGGCATGTATATAACACAAGATGGTTTTTATTTAAGTCCAACTGAAGAGGTTAGTTTACTTAGTTTATATGCTGACCAGACTCTAAGAAAACAAGAATTACCTATTAATGTTGTAGCATATGCCCCAAGTTTTAGAACAGAAAAAGGAGCAACAAAAGGGATTATTAGAACACATCAATTTGATGAAGTTGAGTTGTTCAAATTTGTAAAACCAAGTGAAAGCAATAAAGAATTACAAAAAATGATCAAAGATGCTGCACAACCATTAGAATTATTAAAATTACCTTTTAGAATAAAATTATTACCAGCTCTTGATATAGCTTCACAAAGCAGTATAACTTATGATATTGATGTCTTTTCACCAAGAAGCAACTGGTTAGAAGTTAGTTCATGTTCTAATTGTTTGGATTACCAAGCTAGAAGAGCAAGAATTTATTATACTGAGAAAGATAAAAGAAACTTTGTTCATACACTAAATGGTACTAGTTTAGGTATAAACCGCTTGTTTGTTGCAATTCTTGAAAATTATCAGCAAAAAGATGGAAGTATAAAAATTCCAGCTGTTCTGCAAAAATATATTGGACTGAAAAAGATTGAAAGAAAAAAGACAAAGAAATAAAAAAAATAAAAAATTAAATCATTTCTTCTAAAGGATTTATTTTCCTGCTGCAACTAATCCAAGAATTCCGCCAATTATAGCAAGTATATTAACGCCGCCAAGTATACCAAATATTAGTGCAAAAAGTCCGCCTTTCTTGCATGTCCTTTTATCTCTCATCCATAATCCGCCAAAGATCATTAACACACTAAAGATGATGTATAAAATTCCTAGTACAATCCAAAGTGCAGTCACTGCTCCAGTAATTGCCGAGATACCCATGGCTTCATACATGGTTACCATAAAACCGCCACCAGCTGCTAATATTATCCCGCTGATGATTCCTAGGATTCCACCAATTAGTGCCAGAATAAATCCTGCTTCTGATTTAGTCATTTTTTAACCTCCCTTAAGTTTATTATATTTGATTATGTATTTATTCTGCTATCTTTTTTATAAAAAAAGAACTATTCAGTATAAAAAGTTTTCTGAAGACAAAAAATAGTAACTTAATTTGTTTTTTTCTTTATTGCTATCTTTACTATTTCAAAATGACTTAAATAGAAACTTTTAAATATAATTGTATCTTATTTTGAAATGTGATAAACTGAAAAATGCAAACTGAAATTTTAAATGTAAAGGAACAAAAATTATATGACAGGTTGAAATGTCAATTCGTATGGTCTTATCATCATAAAAATCAAACTAAGGAAAAAAATAAAAAAAGCAAAAAAACATTATTGGTTAAGACTATTTTATTAATTCTTGGAGGATTATTTTTTATAACACCCAGTTATGTTTATACAAAAAAAATTAAAGAAATAGAAAAAGAAATTGCTGGGAGAGAAAAATCATTTATAGAAGAAAAAGCAAGAAGTTTAAGTAATGCTGTTGTTTATAAAAAAAATCTGGAAGAACAATTTGGATTTTCACCAACAGCAAAAAAAATAAGACTTGGTGATATTATAAATAGTGAATGCAATGAATATGCTTTCTTAGATTCAATTGAAATTGAAATAAAAGATAAAGAAGAACCAAGTTTTATTTATCCAATAGAGAATTGGCATATCAGCTCACGATTTGGTAGGAGAAAGATAAAAGTCATGGGTGGTTTTCACAAAGGTTTTCATACTGGAATTGATTTAACAAAGTTAAGGGGTAATACCGATGGTTCAGATGTTTATGCTGTTGCAGATGGAATAGTCAAAGAAATTGTAAGAAATTATAAAAAAAATAAAGGATTTGGACGTTATGTTTTGATTGACCATCCTAATTATGAGAATGATGCAATGAAAATAGAAACAATATATGCACATTTAAGTAAAATTTTAGCTGAGGTTGGGGATACAGTAAAAGCAGGCGATGTTATTGGAAAAGTAGGAACTACAGGTTTTAGCAGTGGCTCTCATTTACATTTTGAAGTTCAAATAGATGGTAAACCTGAAGATCCACGAATATTTTTAGAAGAAAATAGAGAAAAATTTTTGCAAAAAAGCCGTGAAGAAAAGATGAATATGCATAAATTAAAGGTAATTGAGTATTTAGCTTCTTAATTGGCTTTTTAATTTGATTTTTTTAAAATTTTATATTTTTTATATCTCTTTCTAATGTCTTCTTGGTTTTAGGAAAAAGAGCAGGGTATGACAGCAATGATAAAATCAAGCATGTATTTTTATAGCTTTTCCACCACCTTTACTTTTTCTCGTTGTTCTAATCCAAGCCTTTTATGAATAATAGATTTGGCTATTAACCATTGCAGTCTTGATAGTTCTTGTGCAATTGGATTTTTTTCATTCAAGCGAAACATTTTTGCTTTTCCTACTACTCTTGTTTGTTTAACTAAATTTGTTTCCAACAATTTTGGCCATATAAGCATTAAATTTGAATAACTCACTTTTGCATTTCTCGCTATGTCTGTTAAACTATAGTCAAATTTTTGAAAAGTTAATAAAAAATCTAAGATCCTTAATTTAGGTGTGTCCCCTACAACTTGCAAAAATATTGATATTTCATTATTCTTTTTCATGTTATTATTACAAGTAGCTAATATTAACTAATATTTAAACCTTTCGTTTTTGTAGTATATTATCCAAAAATAGAAATATTACAAAATTTATAAATAACAGATTATAACAGGATTTATGACTTTGTCAGAAAAAGAGATAATTGCAACAATTTTTAGAAAAATGTTTTTAATGGGAAAAATAGGGCATTCTCATACTTCTTTTGATAATTTACAAAAAAGCTTTCCTTCTGAAATCAGAAAAGAAGTCAAAAAAGTAGATAAAAAACTAATCAGCCAAGGTTATCTTTTAGCTGGCAAGCATGGCTATGGACTTGGAGTTTCTCTTAATTATAAAAGGCTCTTAGAAATTGAGAAAATAATTGTTGATGTTTTTCCTGAACTTAAAGAAAGATTTAAATTTATAACCTAAATGTTTTCATAAAAATAAAAAACTAAGAAACTTTTTAAATTCAATTATCCTCTTATTATTATGGTTAAAAAAACAAGAAAAACAAGAAAAGCAAAAAAGAAAATAAAGAAAAAAGTTAAGAAATTAAAACCAAAAACAAAACATCTTAAGATTTTAGCTGTAGGTGACTTGCATGGTGACTCTCGTCGAGCATCAAAACTTGCTGAAAAAGCTAAAAAACAAAAAGTTGACCTTGTTGTTTTAAGTGGAGACTTAACTTTTGCTGAATCTAATTTAGATTATCTTGTAGGACCTTTTGCCAAACGTAAGTTGGATGTTTTTATTATTCCTGGAAATCATGAGACACTTGCTACTGCAAATTTTTTAGAAAAACTTTACTCGCCCCAGGTAAAAAATATTCATGGTAAAGGTTTTAAAGAAGCTAATATTGGCATATTTGGTGCTGGTGGTGCTAATATTGGTCCTTTTCTAATTAGTGAAAAAGAAATCTATGGTGCTTTAAAAAAAGGTTTTGAAAAGATTAAAAATGTAAGAAAAAAAATTATGATAACCCATGTTCACCCTTCAAAAACTTTGATGTCTAAACTCACTGCTTTTGTGCCAGGCTCAGAGAGCGTAAGAAAAGCTATTGAGACATTTAAACCAGATATTGCTATATGCTCTCATGTTCATGAAGCTGAAGGCATAGAGGAAAAAATTGGAAAAACAAAAGTAATAAATGTTGGCAGTAAAGGCAAGATAATTGTGATTTAAAATAGCCAACAATTTTTTATCATGGCAGAAAATATTATTATATCAAATAAAGAAAAGTTAGAAAAAATAAAATATAAGATATTCAAAGCAGGAGTTAGCAAGTTTCATGTAATAACTGATTTTGACAGAACCTTAACAAAAGTTTTTGTTGATGACAAAGAAGTTCCATCTCTTATTTCAATTTTGCGTGATGGAAATTATTTAACTTCAGATTATGCTAAAAAAGCTCATGCATTATTTGAAAAATATCAC
>JAUXAK010000027.1 GCA_030619955.1 archaeon
TATGAAGAAGAGGCTAGTGAAGATGTTGGTCGTGGCGGAGGCATAATAAGATATTATTGTGGTGATGGCACTTGTGATTATCATGAAAACTACTTAACATTTTCTGAAGATTGTTATGCTCCTGAAGAAGCACAAGCAGAATGTGATTATGAACTTGGAAATCTAAGTGATTATCTAGAAGGAACTAGTGTTATTGCAATGACAACACACATGATTTGCTTTAATACTAAAGAAAAAGAACATAAAGCTCAAATAGCTGAAGTAACAACTAATAATATTGTATTATGGTTTTGGTCTTCTGCTATTAAATCTAATATTTCCTTGAGTGAAAAAAAACAATTTGACCTTGATTCAAATAATTATAATGAACTTGAAATTACACTTAATTCTATAAGTAATTTAAGAGCTGAATTTATATTTAGAGAAATAGAAGAAATTCCAGAAGAGGAAGAAGCTTCTGAAGAAGAGATTCCAGAAGAAGCTCTTTTAGAAAAATTTAAAAAACTTTTTACTTCAAAAATATGGTTATGGATTATAATTGGGATTGTGATTGTAATTAGTATTAAAATAATAACTATTGTTAGAGGAATGTCAAAAAGAAAAAGAAGGATTTATAGTTTTTAAAATAAAAAAATAAAAAAAATACAAAAAAAGAAAAAATAAAAAGGCTTGAAAAATTAAAAAATCATTTAGCCTTTTTAGTAATAACTTTCAACTGTTTCTTGCTTTTTGCTTGTCTTGTCTCTTTTAAGCATTATTGCTAAAAGCACAATAGCAATTATTGCAACTATCAAGCCGATTATCATCAAGACAATTTGCCAGTCAGCTGCTTTGCTAGTTACTCTTGTGTTAATGTTGAATTGCTCTGCTTCATTTCCAAATCTTACTCTTATTGTTGCTGGGTGATCCATTATCAAGGCATCTTCATCAACCATAAGCTTAATTTGTACAGTTCTTGTCTCACCAGAGGCAAGAGCAAAGCTTGCAGGATTGATTTGTACAGTTGCCCAGTCACTTATTCCTAAAACTTCAATTATGAAACTTTCTTGTGTTTCACCAAAGTTAGCAACAACAAAACTATAAGTTGCTGTTTCACCTTGTTTTATTTCTGCTTCTGTTTTCTGAGGCATTATCTCAACATTTCTTTCTAGTTCTTTTACAACTGTTATCTCTAAAGTTTCTTTATCTCCAAGCTCTGAGTTATATGCCTTTACAATAAGGTCAAATACTCCTTCTTTATGTTCTGGGAGAACCATTGTTATGGTTTTCTTTACAGTGTCTTCATATCCATTGTCAAATGGACCTAAGTCGCCTACATAAACAGTTCTTTCTAATTCAAGTTCAGGAATACTTAGTTTTACAAAAACATCTTCTGTATTATGATTGCCTGTGTTTTTAACAACTACTTCTGCATAAAAAGCACTTCCTGATTCAAATGCTTTAGTGTTTTTATCAGTTCCATAGTCATAAAGCTCAACACTCAAAATCTTTAGTAAATTAGCTATTCTTTGCACATCTGCTGTAATTTCTGCTTCATCAACACCACTTAATTCTGTTTTAGTTTCTATCTTAACATAGATAGTGTACTCATCTTTAGCATCAATGTCAGAAGGGATAGATAAAAAAAGTACCTTACTGTATTGATTGTCTTTAAAAACATCAAAAACAGATGTCTTGGCTTCTATTTCTTCACGATAACCATTTATCCATGCTCTAACTCTTATATTATCTAAGTCTGTATTAGTTTTAAACACAGTCTTAATACTAATTTGCTCTCCACGTTCTAAAGCAGGAGTTGCTATTTGTTTTGTATAGCAATCATATAAACAATCATTTTCATCAGAACAATTATCAACACGACCACAGTGACCTTGCCATACTGCATTACTGTTTACATAAATAGTTAAGTCAGTTATCTCTGGTTCCTCTTCATCCCATGAGTCAGCACTCACATTACTAACTAAAAATACTCCAACAAAGACTAAAACAAAAAACAATAAAAATTTGTTTTTCATTTTTATTTGTTTTTTCATTTATTTAATTTTTTAATTTAATTTTAAAATTTAAATGCAATTTCAGTTGCATTTGTTATTATTTTGTAGTAAGAACTCATTTATAAAACTTTCGTTTATCGGTTTTATGTTATAACCAATAAGAAGTAACATCAAAAGTTAGAGCCACTTAACTTCAACATCATCAGTTCTTTCATAAGGTTTGATGTCAGTTTTTTCAACTTTTATTTTTTGTCCTGCTTTATACATTAAAATTCCTAACCAGGCTATCATTGCTGCATTGTCGACGAGAACTGAAACAGGTGGACAGAAAAATTTTGCACCTCTTTCCTTGCACATAATCTTGCACATTTCCTGAAGCCTTGTATTACAAGCAACCCCACCACCTAGTAACAACTCTTTCTTTCTAAGATGAGCCATAGCTCTTTCTGCTGTTTCAACTAACATTGCAAAAGCATGTTCCTGAAGTGAGTAAGAAAGATCTTCAATCCTGTATCTTTGGTCAAATTTTTGTTTTAAATTTGTAAGCAAGCCTGAGAATGCAACATCCATGCCTTTAACAGAATAAGGAAGCTCAATAAACTTTGTGGATTTAGATGCGAGTTCCATGATCCTAGAACCACCTGGAAAACCTATTCCACAATACCTGGCAAAAGAATCAATAAAATTTCCAACACCTATATCAAGTGTTTCACCAAAAATTCTATATTTTCCAGATGCATAACTTATTACTTGTGTGTTAGCTCCAGAAACATATAATAAAACAGGATTCTTGCATTTGCAAAGCAGCTTGCCAATTTCAAGATGTGTAATACAATGATTAACAGGAATAAGTGGTTTTTTTATTTGCTTGGCTAGTTTTTTAGCTAATCCAAGACCTTGCAGCAAGCAAGGGCCAAGTCCAGGACCTTGAGAATATGATATAATATCTATATCAGAAAGTTTAAGACCAGACTCAGTCAAGGCATTTTGTAAAACTTTTTCCTTAACTTTTTCATGATGTTTTGCAGCTTCAACTGGCACTATACCTCCTTTTATTGTGGTATAGCTGTCTTTGACATTAGCAAGAATCTTTTTATTTTTAACAATTCCTACACCAAATGTGTGAGCAGTACTTTCAATTCCTAAACATATTATTTTTTTCATTTCTTTTTTATCCTTTTAGATATTTCTTCATTTGATAAATAACATTCTGATCTTTTTTTAAAGAGTTTTTTACCAAGCATTTTTTCTCTTAATTTTCTCTGCAACAACAACTCCTTACCATAACCTTTTTGAACAGTTCTTATATCTGTTTTTCTTTCTATTTTTTGTTTATGTTTTTTACTTAAAATATATCTAATGCTATCAGTGATTAATTGTAAAAAATTCTTTTTCTTTAAATCTTCTAGATGACATAATTCATGAGCTAAAGCACCAATAATAGCTTTTCTTGATTTATTTCTAAAATAAGGATGAATTAAAATATAATAACAATCAAAAATTTTTATAGCTTTCATAGAACTCTTTCTTAACTTTTTTTCCTTAATTCCAATTCTAATCTTTTTTAAACTAGGGAAAGATTTTTTTATAAGGGTTTTCACTAGCTGTCCATATTTTTTTATATTATCCATAATATAAAAAAGAAAAAACAACTTTTATATTTTACTTTTTATTAAATATTAAAACAAAAGTATTAAAACGAAAGAATTAAAATATCTAATTCCTTGTTTGAATTATGTGCGGCATTATAGGTTATATAGGAAACAAAAATATAGTCCCTTTGTTACTTAATGGTCTAAAAAAACTTGAATATAGAGGATATGATAGTGCTGGAATTTGTATTGTAAGTAATAATAGATTACATCTTGTCAAAAAAAAAGGAGAAATTTCTCAACTTGCAAAAAATCCAGAACTGAACGAAATAAACGGAAACATTGGGATAGCACACACAAGATGGGCGACTCATGGAGAACCTAATAAAATTAATGCTCATCCTCATTTTGATTGTAAAAAAGAAATAGCAATAGTTCATAATGGGATAATTGAAAACTACCATGCTTTAAAAGAATTATTAGAAAAAGAGGGTCACAAAATAGTTTCAGACACAGATTCTGAAATTGTAGCTCATCTTGTGGAAAAATTCTATTCTGGTAATCTTGAGAATGCTGTAATCAAGGCATTAAAATGTGTTGAAGGAGCATTTGGCTTAGCTATTATAAACAATAGTGAAGAAAAAATCATTGTTGCGAGAAGAGGTTCACCTTTAATTATAGGTATTGGAAAAAATGAAATGTTTGTTGCTTCAGATGTGGCTGCAATACTCAACCATACAAAAAAAGTGATATATTTGCATGATAATGAAATAGCAGTAATAACTAAGCAAGACTATTCTATTAAAAATTTAGAGGGAAAACAAATTGATAAAAAGATTTGTGAAATAAAGTGGACAGTAGATCAAATAGAAAAAGGGGGATTTAAACATTTTATGCTAAAAGAAATATTTGAACAGTCAAATGTAATAAAAAATACCTTAAGAGGAAGAATAAAAGACAGCAAGATAAAGCTAACTCTAAATTTAAACACAAACCTAATTAATAGAATTATAATAACTGCCTGTGGAACAAGCTGGCATGCTGCTCTGATAGGCAAGCATATTATTGAAAAAATTGCTGAAATTCCTGTTGAAGTAGATTATGCCTCAGAATTTAGATACAGAAACCCAATAATAAAAGAAAATGATCTTATTATCGCGATTTCTCAATCTGGAGAAACTGCAGATACTATTGCTGCTGTTAAAGAAGCAAAATCAAAAAGAACAAAAACAATAAGTATAATAAATGTTGTTGGCTCCACAATAGCAAGAGAAGTAGATTCTGGAGTATATTTACATGCAGGCCCTGAAATAGGGGTTGCTAGCACAAAAGCATTTACATGCCAAATTGTTTCTCTTTTATTACTTGCTTTATTTATAAGGCAAGAAAAAGGACTAAGATTAGATAAAAAAATTTTACAAGAATTGAGCATTCTCCCTAAAAAAATTAAACAGGTTCTTAAGAAATCAGATGAAATAAGAAAAGTAGCAGAGAAATTTAAAGACAGCAAAAACTTTCTTTATCTTGGCAGAGGAATAAATTTTCCTGTTGCTTTAGAAGGGGCTTTAAAACTTAAAGAAATTTCCTATATTCATGCAGAAGGATATCCTGCAGCAGAGATGAAACACGGACCAATAGCATTAATTGATGAAAATATGCCTGTAGTTTTTGTTTCTCCTAAGGACCATACTTATGAAAAAATATTAAATAATATGGAAGAAATAAAGGCAAGAAAAGGGAGAATTATTGCTGTAATAAACGAGGAAGATGAAAAACTAAATAAAGTTGCAGAAGATATATTTAGAGTTCCGAAAACAAGAGCTGAACTATCACCAATAATAAATATTATTTCATTACAATTGCTTGCTTATCATATTGCTGATTTAAAAGGGATTGATGTAGACAAGCCCAGAAATTTAGCTAAATCAGTAACAGTAGAATAATCCTTTAATTAACAGACAAAATAAAAAAATAAAAAAAATTCAAAAGTTTATCTCTTTTTCTTTTTCTTCTTAGCCTTTTTCTTCTTCTTTCCACCGCGAGCCATCTTTGCTTCACAGACATTACCTTTTCCATCTACATAATAAAGATAACCTTTTTTTCTTTTTACAATGCCCTTAGCTATAACTTTTCCCATTTTTTCTTTTTTTCTTTTACCTCCTTTTAATAATTTAAAATAATTAATAAATTTAATGTTTTGGCATATTTAAATCTTTCTATTAATCGACGAGATATGGAGATATGAAATTTGATTGCTTTGATTAATCAATGTTTTCTTAAAAAATTTTTTTAAAGTTTTTTAAATTTTTTAAAAAGTCTCTCAACTTTTGCCTTTGTAACAACATTATGATGCCTAAAACCGCCGCCAAAACTTTTTGGAATATGGCAAAGCTCATGAATTAATGTTTTAAGCTGTTCTTCGTCGCTGAGCTTGTCAAAATTTTCACTTATAATTTCAATAATATAAGCTGGCTCTGTTCCAAGAGAAAGTTGCATTATTCTCGGGAGAGAATGGCATCTGGCTATGATGCCTCTTGATTTAGAACCATTGCTCCTAATGCAAAAAACTCTTGAAGTATTAATATGATTTAACACTAGTTTGTTTTTTATATCTTCAATCTTTTGCTTTATGTCTGGAGCTTCATTATAATGAATCATTCTCAATTAAAACTAAACAAAAACTAATTATTTAAATTTATTTGATTGGAATAAAAATTAAGAAAAGATTTATAAAGTTTTAATAAAATTTCTTAATAGGAAACATGGGAATACTAACTGCAAGAAAACTTAAGAAAAAAAGAAAAAAATTCAGATGGGCTAGTTGGAACTATAAAAAAAGAATGCTGCATTTAAAAGAAAAATCCGACCCTCTTGGAGGTGTTAGTCAGGCAAAAGGCATTGTCCTAGAAAAATTACAAAAAGAAGCAAAACAGCCAAACAGCGCTATGAGAAAATGCGTTAGAGTTCAGCTTATAAAAAATGGCAAACAAGTTACTGCTTTCTTGCCAGGCAATCTTGCTTCTAAATTTATAGATGAGCATGATGAAGTTCTTATTGAAAGTATAGGAGGCAAACAAGGCAGAGCCAAAGGAGACATCCCTTGTATTAGATATCAGGTTATTGCTGTAAATGACCAGCCTCTTTCAAGGCTAGTTCAAGGTAAAATCGAAAAAGGTAGGAGATAAAATGAGATTAGAAACAGAAATTTCAAAATCAATAACAATAAATGATGAGCCAGTAGCAGGACCATGCCCATTTTATGGTTCTGAGAAATGCACTGTTTGGTGTGAATATGATAAATGTGGGGGATGTGAAAAACATGACGAAGATTTATCTTCTAATATTATCATGTCTTCAGATTTTTATAAATTTTAAAAAACAAATTGATAATCTTTGATATTTTTTCAACAGAATACATTAAGATAGAATATTTTGGTTTAAAGAGATATATTAATCTTGATGTAAAACTTATGTTAAAGACAAGAGGCAGATTTCGCGAGAGATTTGGTAAAGCTAAAGTGAATATAGTTGAAAGGCTTATTAATATTCTTGCTGTTCCAGGGCATAGAGGCAAGAAGCATAAGATTATTACAAGAGTCTCAGGCAAATATACAATGGAAGCTAAGGCAGTTATTGACTCTTTCAAGCTCATTGAAGATAAAACAAAAGAAAATCCTATTCAAGTGCTTGTTAAGGCAGTAGAAAATGCTGCGCCAAGAGATGAAATCACAACAATTGAATAT
>JAUXAK010000003.1 GCA_030619955.1 archaeon
ATGCTTGTGAAGCATCATAAGCTTCAGTTCTTGTACTGCCTACGCCACTTCCAGAAATTGCAATTCTTGTTGTTTCTTGGCCTTTTAAATCAACAGAAATAAATAAGCTATCAACAAGCTTGTCATCAAGATATAAATCTAAAGTTTCATTTAAATATCTTCTATCTTCATCTTCAGAAATACTTTCTTCAAGGTTTGCTGTGATGTTTGCATGTCTTTTTGCAGCTTGCTCTGATAAATGTATTTCAAAATGAAATTTACAAGCTTCTCCTCTGCCTTCTATTTTACTGCATTGTTCAATATAAGCACATGAAGCATCATCTCTGCACACAAAAGTTATATCTTTTTTGCCACCTATAAAAACAGTTTTGTTTCCTATTTTAGCTTCAAACTTGCCTTGTTTTGAAATTAAATCTTCTAATTCTCTTGGAGTTGTTCCTGCAAGTTCAACAAGCATGTAATGATTATTTTCAAGATCAGTAACTTCTTTAACATTTATATCTGTCAAGCCGTAAACATTTAATCTATAACGAACTGTTTCAAGCAAGCTTGCCATTTCCTGGCTGTTTAAAGGTCTTTCAGGTTCAACAAGTGCTCTAGAGCCCCCTTCAAGGTCAAGTCCTTTTTTAAGTTTTGTTCTTGGAACATCTGCTACAACCAAACCAATATTTTGTGTTGTTAAAAAAACATATTCTTGCCTATTAGTTAATATAATTATTTTTGCTTTTGGCTCTACTCTTTCTTTTATTTCATTAAAAGAAAACTCATCAAGAGAAAATTCATTAATTTTTTCAACTTCCATGTCCTGTTTTAAACCAGCTTCTTTTGCTTTTCCATAAACAAGAATGATTGTTTTATTAGCTAATTCAAAATCAATGCTTTTGCCTTTATAATTAAAAACTTCTTCTTTAGTTTTTATTTTAAATTCAGCTTCTCCAATTTCAAGAGAAATTAGGATTTTATTATAATCCTCCAAGCTGTTAATTTTTTGATTATTTATTTGTTTTATTATTTCATTGCTTTTTATTCCAGCTAATGCTGCAGATGAATTTATCTGGACTTCCTTAATAAGAACATTTCCTGTAAATGAATCTGGATTTATTATTGTGGCAGCTGCAACAAGCAATAACATAAGTAATAGCCAGATTCTCCAAGTTAATTTTATTTTGTTTTTATTTATTTTTATTTATTTTTTGTTTTTTGATTTTTGATTTTTGATTTTTATTGTTGGTTGTATTTTTTATTTATTTTTTGAATCTTATTTTGAATTGATTTTATTGTTTATTTATCAATTTATTATTATTTTATTTTTTTCTTTTCATACCACCATTTAAGTATTGAAGCATTGCCAAGCCATGTTGATATTAAATCTATAAAAAGACCTGCTGAAAGTATAAAGAATATCTGTTTGAGGATAGCAGATTGTGCAACAAAAAAACCAACAAGAACTGCAACAAATGATGTTATAGTCATGATTAAACCTGTTCTTGCTGCTGATTTTATCCTTGAATTTATATCTGCTTCTCCACGTCTTTTTATTACTTTTGTTGTAAGCATAACATCTGTATCAACACTATAACCAATTAACATTAAAAATGCTGCAATACCTGCAGTTGAAATATGAAAGCCAAACATATTAGCTATGACTAAAGCTCCTAAAATGTCTGTGATTGCAGCAAGAATTACAGCAAAACATGGAATAAGTGCTCTAAAAATTATAAAAATCACAATAGCCATAAATATAAAAGCAATTACTAAAGCAATAATTAACTGCTTATAGAAACTTTGACTTAAACTTGAACCAGTGGTTTCAATACTAGAATTGCTGTTATCAAGTTCATAGCCAAAAAATTCTTCTAATGCTTGTATTATAAGAGTGCTTGCTTCAGCTTTTGTTTCTACAATTACAGCAATCTGCCTTCTTGTTGTTATGTCCTCCAGCTTCCTGACATTTGTATCTTGAGTTAGTTTATCTTCAAGAAAGTTTGTTAATTCCTCAAGGTTTATTTCTTCATCAGTGTAAACTGTTACTGTTGTGCCAGCTGTTAAAGTCACGTCTTTAAACATAATATCATTATGCTGAATATAAAAAGATGAAAGATATACTAAAGACAAGACAAGAACTGCAAGAGATATAAAAAAAAGCTTTTTATAATTCCTATCATACCATGGTTTTGTTGGTTTTATCCCTTCCTTTTTCTCTTTTATCTTTTTTGATTTTTCTTCTTCTATCTTCTTTTCTTCCTTTGCTTTTTCTTTCTTTGCTTCTATTGTTTCTTTTTCTTCTGTTTTTCCTTCATCCATTTTATTTTTATATAAAAAAACTTTAAAAACCTTTTTAAAGAAATTTCTCTTTTTTATTTCAGGCGCCAGTGGTCCAATGGCTAAGACAATTGCCTTCCAAGCAATTTATCTGGGTTCGAATCCCAGCTGGCGCATTCTTATTTAATTTTTTGAAAAAAATTCAGAAAACCAGATTTAAGTTCAAAATTATTTTTTCGCAGTTTTCCATATATTACCAAAGTAAGCCATTAACGCATCTGAAATATTTTTATCTTCTATTATTATAACAAATGGTTTTTCTTCTACAGAATAAATTGCAAGTTTATTTTTGAATATTGTAAAATTTACCTGGCTTTTTAGATTGTCAAATGTTTTTATACTTACTTTAGAATTTTTGTACATCTCTTTCATTATTTGTTTATTTTCTGGAGAAGTTATTAATTTTCCTTTCATTTTTTTCTTTTTAAGTTCTTTTAAATAGTGGGGATATTCATATTTTAATACTTCAAAAATAGTTAGTTTCCCACCACCCCCCAAAGTATAGAATTTGGTGCTTTCTAAAAAATCTCTTACAAATGCTTTTAATCCTGCTTTACCTTCATAAACTCTCACAGATTTTTCTTCTTTAATCTGCTTTTTTATTGATTTTAACTCTTTAATCACATTCAAAATCTTGACTTTTTTTTCTTCTATTTCTTTCAATAAATTCTCTGTATCTGAAGGAAAAAATACCCTTTTGTTTTCTTTTACTACATAACTTATTAGTCCTTTAGCTATCAAACTATTTAAAATTCCATAAGCAAAAGATCTATCTATAGATAATTTTTTAGCTATCTCTCCTCCTGTTTGTCCAGGGTTTTTTATTAATTCTAAATAAACTTCTGCTTGATTTTTGGTTAATCCAGTTTCTACTAATTCTCTTATTTCCATAAAATAAGGAAAGTTTTTGATTTTTTAAATGTTGTGGTTATTAACTACAACATATATTAATAAAGATAAATCATAATTAAATAATATAAATAAATAATTATGGAGGTTAAAATGAGAAAAATTAAAAATTTAATTGGAAAAGAATACAAAACTTTAAGAGAAAAAGTCAATATATATACTGGAATGGTCTTGGGACCAGCAATTCCAATTGCAGCAACTTATGGGTTACTTTCAGGAGCAATTGAACCAAAAAGTCTAGCTGGAATTGTTTTAAAAGCAGGAATTGCTGTATTAGTTAATACTCCTTTTATACTAAGTGAAATTTGTGGTGGAACAGTTTTGGGGATTAGATCAGCAAACCAGTTAAGAAATAAGGAAATAGAAAAGAAAAACTTAAAGTCAAAATTATATTAAGCTTTATTAGATAGTACTTTCTTAATTTCTAAAATTAAAAACGTCCCCGGAGGGACTTGAACCCTCAACCTACAGCTTAGGAGGCTGCCGCGCTATCCATTGCGCCACGGGGACTTATTGCTTATTTAATTAAGAAAATCTAAAAAACTTAAATCTTTTCTTTGGTTTTGGTTTAGACTTTATCTTGATAAACTTAACTTTTATTCCATAAGCAAGAGCTGATTTTGCTTGCACATAATCTGATGTAATTAAAATTGCTTTATGTTTATAAGCAAGTTCCCTGACAAGAGCATCTATTTCACCAAGTTTAGCATATCTTATCTGACTTTGTGTCGGCCTTTTGCCATAAAATACAATCTTTATTTTGAATTTTTTCTTCAGCTTTTGAAGTTTTGCAAGTTCTTCTAAACCAAAAAAACCTTCCTCTTTGCCAAGATTAGCTAAATGCTCAAGTTCTGCTATAACAGCATTATGTATAATAATTCTGCCTCTTAAACCACTATAAATTAATTTAGAAACTATTTTCTTTATAATAACACTTGTATCAAGAACATATTTTTTATGCTTTCCTAGCTCTATCTTTAGCTTCTTTATTGGTTTTCTTTGTTTGTATTCAGATTTTTTGAATTTCTTTGTTTTTTTTATTTTATTTTTCTTCATTTTTACAATGCGGGGAACAGGGTTCGAACCTGCGCAGGCACTAAGCCAATAGGTCTTGAGCATGGACTTTGTTATTTTGTTTTTCACAAATCTATCCCGTTTGTCCACTCCGGCATCCCCGCTTAGTTTCTAGAAGAAAAATAAACTTATAAATATTTTCAAAATTAGAATATTCAATTAATCAAAATCCTGGAAAAAGTAAAAAAGGTAAAAAGGATCTAGTTGACCTTCAAAGAAGATCGTTAGTAAGCACCTAAGTACTATACTGCAAATCCTAGACTATCCTTACCTTTCCTGTTTATTTTTTAAAAAAACTAATTTATTTAAAACTTTCGGTATTTTCTTCAAATTTTTCTAATAAGTATAAAGTTTTAAAAAGTATAACTTTCTTTTATTTTCGAAGACGGCCATAGTAAGCAGGAAACACCTGTTCCCATTCGAACACAGAAGTTAAGCTGCTTATGTTAGATGCTGTACTAGCTTCGGTTGGGAAACATCTAAGCTGTCTTCACTTTTCCTTATTGTTCAAATGAGAAAAAAACCAGATAAATTAATTCTAAAGAATATTAACAAACTTTTTGCCCTTGCAAAAAAAGAGTCAAAAAAAAGGCCAAGACTTTCTAAAAGATACATTGCTTTAGCAAGAAAAATTGCTAAAAGAAGCAATATTTCTCTTAAAAATTATCGCAGATTATTTTGCCATAAATGCAATGCATTTTTTGTTCCAGGAAAAAATTGTCAAATTAGAATAAGTAAAGGTAAGGTTTCAATAAAATGTCTTGGATGTAAAAGTTATGTAAGATATGTTTATAAAAAGAAAAAATAAGATGATAAAATAAAGGATATTAATTAAAACTTCTTAAATTTGCTTGTTAGTTCAAGCAAATCAACATGTCCTAAAAACATTGCCCTGCAGCAATATCTTTCTAAACCTAAATCATCAAGAACTTTTTTTGAATCTTCGCCTGCTTTAACTCTTTCCTTATATTTTTCCCATAAATGAGCTATCGGCTTGCCACAGCTTATGCAACGAATTGGAATTATAATTTTAACTTACTCCTTAACATTTTTAATTTTCATTTTAAATATATAAATTTATCTATAACTTTTTTGTTTTTTTGCTCTTGCCTTGCTTCTTCCTGGTTTTCTTTGTTCTTTTCTTCTAAAATCAGCAACAAGCAATGACCTATCATAATGTAAATATGCTCTTTTTAGCTCTTGGCTTTTTGTAAAGTTTACAAGAGCTCTTGCTAAAGCAAGTCTTGTGGCATCTATCTGGCTTTCAACACCCCCTCCTTTAACATTAACTTCAATATCTAACTGATTAAGATTTTTTAAGACTTGTTCAGCTATAACAAGTGGTTCACTTAAAGTTAAACGTTGAAATGTATTAAAAAGTTCAATTGGTTTTTTATTTATCCTGATAATGCCTGTTCCTGGTTTTATTACTGCTCTTGCAATACTTCTCTTGCGTGTGCCAGCCACAACAAGTGCCTTGTTTTTTTCTTCTTTTTTTGCTTTTTTTGATTTCTTTTTTATTGATTTTGTTCTAACCATCTTGGTTTTTCTATTTCTTCTTTATTTCTTTTATTTTATTTGTTATTTAATTAATTTACTTAATTCTTCCAGTGTTATAAAATTAAGTGGTGTCTTTTTTGATATTTGTATTTTTTCTATTTCTTTTTTTGTATAATCTTCTGGCATTCCTTTATAACATTTAATTTTTCTAAAAGCTTCTCTTCCTCTTGTTTTTTTTCGTCCAACCATGCCCCTAATAGCGCGCCTTGCAATTTCCTCTGGGGCTCTTAAGATTATTGGTCCTTTTTGTACTCCTCTTCCAAGTTCAGTTTTTTTTAAATATTTTGAAAGAATATCTTTTGGTCTTCCAGTAATAATTGCTTTTTCACTGTTTATTATTATAATTTTTTTACCTTGTAAAGCTTTTTTTGCTGCAAAACTAGCAAGTCTGCCAAGAACCATGCCTTGTGCATCAATTACAATTTCTTTTTCTTCTTTTTCTCCTTGCTTGATTTTTTCTGTTTGTTTTTTCATTTTTGTTTTGTTTATCTTGATTGTCTTGATTAATTTAAGTTATTATTCTAATTTTTATATTCTTAAGCTGAGGGGATTTTTCTATTAATTCTTTGACATCCATAATAGTTGCATTTTTAGCAAGTTTTTCTCTTGCAGTTTTAGATATTGAAAATGCTGCTATCATAATTCTGTGATTTAAAGAACCTCTGCTAATTATTTTACCAGGTATGATTATTATTTCATCTGCTTTACTTATTTTGTTTATTTTATCAATATTTACTGCAATAGCTTTTCTTCTGGGTCTTGCGAGATATTTCGCAACTTCTCTCCAGATTGGCTTTTGCTGTTTTTTTAATGTAATCATTAATTGTTTTAATTCTGGAGAGCTCTTTCTTTTTAATCTCTTTCCTATTTTTCTTTTTGATATTGTTTTTTTTATTTTCTTTTTATTCATTTTTCATTTTTTTGTTTTTGTCTTTTGTTTTTTATTTTGTTCTATGCGGGAGACAGGGTTCGAACCTGTGTAGGCACTAAGCCACTAGGTTCTTAGCTTAGCTGATTTAAAAAATCTCTAGCCCGTTTGACCGCTCCGGCACTCCCGCAAAACTATCAAAAAAATTTGTTTTTTTAAAATTTTGGTTTTCCTTTTTATTTGTTTTGATTTTTATTTTTTTATCTATTTTTTTATCTATTTTTTAATTTTTTTGGTAAATACATCAAGATTTGAATTAAGGGCATTGATTGCTTCAGTCAAGATTTCTTCTGGTTTAAGCTGTCCAAAACTCTCAATAAAAAAAATAAAATCATTTTTACTTGGTTCTATTTTAATTTTACAATTCTTTTTTAAACTAAAATCAATGCATGCCCCGCATAGATCACATTTTAGAGAATCTATTACTAAACTTTTATCTTTTAATGAAATAGCTCCTTTTGGACAAATTTTAATGCATTCGCCACAACCATCACAATTTTTTAGCTGAACTATTGGAAAAGAATTAAACCATAACAAACCAGGATTAAATTTTGCATGTTGTTTAGCTGTTCCTAATGCTGCTTCTGCTGTTAGCACAAGTTCCTGATCTTTTATAAGTGTTACAATAGGCATTTTAGGATAAATAATTTCAACAGCCTTTGCTTTTGCCTTCAAGTCAGAAGCATAAACAGTACAAGGACCTTTTGCTTTTAATTTAAGTGATGCTGTGCATTTTACACATCCCTTGCCTTTACAACTACATTTTTGCCTCATGATAAAATCTTTTGGTGCTCTAATAGGAATAAGACCAAACCTATGGGCAAGTATTTCATCATACAATGCAGAATCATTCTTATAGAATTCAACTGTATCTATTGCAACTACTGGAATTTCATAAACACTTCTTCTTATGGCATTTACTATGCTATTTGTAATATCTTTAACTAAAAAAGAAATTTTATCTTTTTCTTTATTTAACAACTCAATTTTCATTTTTTATCTTTATTTTCTTATTTTATTGTTTTTTTATTTTGTTTTTGTTTTGTTTTATTTTTGTTCTCTAAACACGTCTTCCCCTTCTGCCTCCTGGCGGCTTAGGACCTCCTCGTGGCATAGGTGTAATATCTGTAATATTTAAAATTTTTAAACCTTCTCTTGCCAGACTTTTGATTGCAGCATTTGAACCTGGCCCAGGAGTTGGTGCTAAAATCCCGCCTTTACCACTAACCCTAACATAAACTGCATTAATCTTGTATTCCTTAGCTTTTTCAGCTGCCCTTTTTGCAACAAACATTGCAACTGTTGGATTTGCTTTTAGCCTATCATGTTTTGTAACTTCACCACCTGAAACAATTGCAACTGTATTGCCAGCCATATCAGTTATATGCACTATAGTATTATTATAAGTAGCCTTAATATAAGCTATCCCCACTCCTTCTAATTTTTTTTCCATTTTTTGAATTTTCTATTTCTATTTTTTCTTTTATTTTATTTATTTTTTATTGATTTTTTTCTTTATAACTGAAATACTTGGCTCATTTTTAATTTTTACAATATAACCCGGCACATCAACTGTTTTATTGGATATTTTGACTTTTTTATGCACAATTAATTGTCTTGCTTCTTTTGGTGTTCTAGCAAGCTTTTTTTTAAAAACAATTGTTTGAAGTCTTCTTTCAAGTAATTGTTGTTTGTCTAAAGCTAGAACATCATCAATTGTTGCATTTTGTTTAATAAGGCCAAGTTTTATAAGTCTGATTAAAAAAACTTGTTGCTGTTCTGGCTGTAGGATTAATTTTTTAGCTTGAGTTCTAATCCTGTCTATATAACTCCTAGCACGCCATAGCTCTCTTTTGTTTTTTAATCCAAATTTTTTCATAAGTGCTTTTTCTTCTTCTATTCTTGCTCTATTAAAAGGAGTTCTTGGTTTAGTATATTTTTTATGTTGTTTTCTTGGACCTCCCATTTTGCTTGTTTCTGTTTTATTTGTTTTAGTTTTTTTTTTATTTTTTCTTTTTATTTTTTCTTTTTGGATTGTTGCTTAACTTTAGATCTTTGCACTCCAACTGATCTGTTTTTTCTAAAATGCGCCCTAGTATGCTGGCCCCTGACAGGAAGACCATAAAAATGTCTAGTGCCTTTGTAACTTTTAATTTTTTTAAATCTTCTTATATCAAACTTATTTTGCAAATCTAATTCAATTGTAATTAAATGTTTATCAATGCCTGTTTCAATATCTTTTCTTCTGTTAAGAAGCCATGAAGGCAATTTTGGGTTTTTAATAAAATTGATTATTTTTTCTATTTCTTGATTAGTAAGTGTTGAAATTTTTCTAGTTTTATCAATTGCTAATGTTTTACAAATTGCATTTGAAAAAGCCCATGAAATGCCTTTTATTTTTGTTAATCCAGAATAAACAGACATTTTACCAGGGATATCTGTTGTAGAAATTCTTATTATTGCAATTTCTCTCGCTTTTATTTCTTCTGTTTCTTGTGTTTTTTTTTCTTTTGTTATTTTTTCTTTTTCCATTTTAAGCAGCAAATAATCTGTAACGCACATTTTGTGTAAGCTCTTCAATAAGCCTTTTTTCAATAAGTTTATGGGGGTCAGGGATATTTTTTAATCTTTTTTTGATATTTTCAAAAGAACTGAATGGTTTTTTCTCTCGTTCTTCAAGCATTAACTTAAGATATTTTTTGCCAAATCCAGGAAGTAATTCAAGTTGATGTAGCCTTGTACTAACTACCTCTGCTTTATTAAAAAAATCTATAAAATGTTTCTCTTTTTCTGTCACAGATTTTTTTATAAAATCCTGCAACTGGAGTTTTGCTGTTTCAGTTATTTTTTCTTTATCAAGTCTTCCCCTTATAAAATAAATTTTTTCGCGTCTGCTAGGGCCAATATAAACTTCTTCTTTTAATTGAAGCTTCACCCCCTTCCGAGGTATAAGTTCGAGAAGTGTGAAATATGAAACTCCAATAGCTTGTGCTATTGGAAGCCTTCTTGACTCGAATGGATAGCCATTTGGCAAAAAATCGAGTATTACAGCTTTTTCTTCCCTCATTCCTTTTGATTCCATTTTCTTTATTTTTATTCTTTACGTTTAAATAATTCAAGTATCTTAGTGATTTCATTTTGATCTAAACTTATTTCAGAGCCAGTAAAAATTTTTCTAATATCTTCAGCATCTTCAGGCATAAAATTGATAAGTGAAACAATATCTTTTTCTTTAAGCTTTGCTATGTCAAGAGCTAACAATTCTTGTTTCAGTTTTTCTGCCTTGTTCGCATTTGTTTTTACAAATTTCTTAATAAAGCTTAATAAAGCTTTAGCTTTATCACTTTCTATTTCTTTAAGTAACTCTTGCACTTCTGTGAGTGTAACAGCTTTTTTCTCCTTTATCATTTTATTATTTTAGCTTTTTCCTTTAGCCTTTTATTTTTTTATACTTTTTTTAAATAAATTGGTTTAACCACAAGTTTTTTATGTACTTTGCCATTTAAAAATTTCACTATATATGCTCTACCTATCTTGCTTTCAACTATTCCAGTTTTGCCGTGAAATTGTTTGGGAAATGGCTCTACATCCTTTTCACCAAGTTTGCGAATAAAAATAACTTTTTCATTTGGCTTAAATTCTTTGAAAACTTTGCTCAGCCTTGGCTTTCCTTTTTCTCTGATTCGTTTTCTTTTTAACATTTTTTATTTTTATTTGTTTATTATGATTTCTTTATATTATTTTTTTACTTAATTTTCTAATTGGCTGTTGTCTAGGATTTTTTTTCTTTTTATGGTCTAGTTCTCTTAAAATCTTTGTCATTAATAATGCTAAGGCCCTATAAAGATTTTTATGGGTTAATTTTGCACTAAAGCATACTCCAGGATGTATGAAAAGTTCAGTTTGAAGTTCATGCAAAAAGCTTTTGCTATGTTGATGTTGTTTTAAAGTTATACGCAGCTCATTATAATCTGTTCTTTCATCAATCTTAGCTAGATAAGTTGCCATTATTTCCTTGACTTTGGCAATTTCTACTTTAGCAAGCTTTCCAAACCCTACTAAACTGGTGTTTTTCCCGCTAATTATTGAAATTTCTTTTGTTTTTGGCATCTAAAAAACAAAGAAAAAAAGTTTAAAAGCTTTGTCTTTATGAAAAGATTCTGGTATAGTATAAAAAAACTTAAATACTAGTACTACTTCAAAGTTTTAAGATTGAGGAAAATGAGAATTAAAATAAGGCGAAAAGTTGATGTAATTATCCTTGCTAAAGGGATGTTAGGTAAGGGCAGAAAATTTCCAAAGGCAATGTTGGATATTGGAAATAAAAATCTTTTAGAAAGGCAGATAGAATGGCTTGAACCTTATACTAACAAAGTAATTGTTGCCTGTGGTGAAGATGAAGCAAAGCTTATCAGCCATTATCTAAAAATGTCAAAGAAGGTTGTTTATTCTATTGAAAAAGAATATTTAGGCACAGCTGGTGCATTAAAAAAAGCTATAGTTTTAACAAATACAGATGATGTGTTAATTATAAATGTTGATGATTTAACTGATATTGATTTAGCATCATTAATTAGTTTTGGAAGCAATACAATATGTGTAATCAATCCAAGATTACATTATGGCATGATAGAATTAGAAGGGCAAGAAATAAAAAATTTTAGAGAAAAACCAATTTTAAGTAGTGTTTGGGTAAACTGTGGTGTTTACCTTCTAAATAAGTCTATTATTTCAACACTTCCAAATAGAGGAAGTCTTGAAAAAGATGTTTTTCCTTATATCAAACTTAGAGCTTACAGGCATTTTGGTTCATGGCATACAATTGGCGACTATCACACACATTAACCATCACATTAACCACACACATTAATTTTTTTAATTTTATTCTTTTAATCAGGAATTAGTAAAGAATCTGTTGTTAAATTTATTTGCAAATTTCTTAGCCCAGCTTCATCACCCTGGCTTGGTAAATGTGTGACATGCATTTCACAGCCTTTGAGTTCTTTTAACTTGCTCATTGCTAATTCAGCTGTAGGATTGGTTGTGACACTAATTGATAAAGTTATTAATAGCTCTTCAACATTTAAGCTTTCAGAGTAACTTTTTGTTATTGCTGCCTTTAATGCTGTAATCTGTTTAAGTATGCCTAAAGGTAAAAGGTCTATTTTGTCTGGTATTTTAGCTAAATTCTTTAATGCATTAAGAATTGCTGCTGACTCTGCATGAAGCAAACTAGAATTTTTACCAGCCACTATTGTGCTGTCTGCTAATTGAATTGCAGCTCCACAAAAAAATCCTTTATGACCCTTGCCAGACACTTTAGCTTGAGCAGCAGCTTCTCTTGCAGGCTCAACAACTTTCCTGTCAATTGGCTTTAGCTTTAAGATTAACATAAGTTTTTCTATTCTGTTGACAGTTTTAGTGGAAACAATGCCCCTTAAAGCCTCTTTTTTATATCTAAAATATCTTCTCATTATTTCTTGCTTAGCTGCTTCCTCCACGATTTTATTATTTATTATGCCTGTTTTCGTCATATTTACGCACATGTCAGTAGGAGAATTATAATTTAAGCTGTTCTTACCAACAATTTTGTTTAATATTCCCTGCATTATGTTAAAGTTTTCAATATCCCTGTTATAGTTTATTGCAATCTTATTATATGCCTTAAGATGAAAAGGGTCCACCATATTTATGTCGCCAATATCAGCTGTGGCTGCTTCATAAGCTATGTTAACAGGATGGTCTAGGGGCAAGCCCCATACTGGAAATGTTTCAAATTTTGCAAAACCAGATTCAAGCCCGTTTTTTCTGTCATAATAAAGCTGAGAAAGGCAAGTTGACATTTTTCCAGAGCCTGGGCCAGCACCAGTCACTATAACAATTGGTTTTTCAGTTTTTATATAGGGATTTTTCCCAAAACCATTATCACTTACTATCTTATTTATGTCAGTTGGATATCCCTGAATTTCCGGTTGAGTATATGTTTTAATGCCCAGGTTTTTTAAATAATGTCTAAATTTGTTTGCAGCTGTTTGTTCATTAAAACGATTTATAATAACTGCAGTCACATCAAGGCCAAAATTTCTTAGGTCATTTATTAGTTTAACAGTGGCATTATCATAGGTAATGCCAAAATCCCCCATTACCTTTCCATCTTGAATGTCCTTTGCATTTATACAGAACAAAATATCTATATTCTTTTTTAAGCTTTGAAGCAATTTTATTTTTGTATTACAATCATAACCTGGCAGAACCCTTGCAGCATGAAAATCATGGCAAAACTTTCCCCCAAATTCAAGATAAAGCTTGTTAAATTTTTTTATTCTGTCTAAAATAGCTTCTGTCTGAGCTTCCAAATATTTTTTTGTGTCAAAACCAATTTCCATTTTAGTTAAAATTTTTTATTTATTAAAAAGTTTTTTTAATGTGTCTAAAGTGTAAAGTATGGATGCTTGTGTTTGTGCTTTTGTTGGTGAAAAAACTTGTTTCTTTTTATGAATAGAATGAACTCTTATCTGATTTATTAAATGTATTTGATTTGTCAAACCAGGATCAAAAACCATGCCTTTTTCTTTAAGCTTTAAAACAAGGCTGCCAAGACCAATGTCAGGAGCCTTTTCAAGTAAATCTTTGTTTGTTAAATTAAAATATTTTTTGTGCAAAGCTATTTCAAGAATCCTGCTGCAGAGGATTATGGCACTTCTATAACAATGATGCTCATAACACTTAATAAGTTCATCAAAGCTTGCTTTTGTTTCAGCATAAATTTCTCTTGGAATATAAGGAAGATAAAATTCACTTTTTGGCAAATCATCCTCTGGAATTTTAATCAAAGGAGCAATATCATAAATTTCTTCTATAGATACAACAGACTCAAGAAGCTTCTTTGCATTTATCATTTTCTTAAGTTCTTTAATTTTATCTGCTGTTTTTGTTAAAGCTCTTTTTTCTTGGGGTGCGACAACAAAGCTTTCTGAAAGCAGCATTGATATTCTTTTTATTGATGACTCTATTTCCCTTGCATAATACTCTCGTTCATTTTTCTTAAAATTAAATTCATCACCAGCAATTCTAGCATTAAAGTCAATTTTTTTTGAGAGAACATTATTAACTATTTCTTTCAACTCTAGAAGAGCCTCTTTTAAACTTGCCATCAAAACAAGAAGAACAAGAAATTTTTAAGCATTTGTATATTATAATATCTACAAACATCAAAATATCATTACTCTAAAATCATTATTTAAAATTCTTAAATGCCTTGCTTATTGTTTCATTCCAAAAAGCAGGCAGATTATAACGTAGCATACCTTCAAAGTCATCACTCCAGACATAAAAGCATTTTGTTCTTTCTTTCTGTTTTTTGAATAACGGCGCAACTTTCATATACCTCTTTTGTAAAGCAGGCCTCTCAAATTCAGCTTGAAGCAAGCTTGGTTCTTTTAAAAGAAGAACATCTGAAAGCCTTAGAACATTTAAATCAATCATGCTTGTGTTTTGAGCAATTAATATTAATGAAAGGTTTTTGTGTCTTGCTACAGCCATTAACTTTCCCAGCATTTTATTAGCTTTTTTCATTGAATCCCTACTAGAATAAACAATAGCCCCTTCATCAACAAGAACAGCTGCATTATTTGAAACATCTTCTAAAACCCTGGCTTTTTTTAACCACTTAGGCAGTTTTGCTTTATCAAAACCAATTGCATAACATTTTCGTTTTATAGAATTTAAAATTTCAAGAATTGACATGCCCAAACTAGTCTTTCCACTTCCTCTTTTGCCAGTTATAAGCATAATCAAACTATATCTAAGTATTTTATTAAAAAAATCATCAAAATTACCTTTCTTACTCTGTGTAATTTCAAAAGATCTAATTGGTTCAATATGTTTCTGTTTTCTTTTAAATAAATCAAGAAATCCCATTTTGTTGTTTTTGTCTTTTGTTTTTTTGTTTTTCTTTTTCTTATTTTGTTTCTTTTTATTCTATATTTTTGTTTTCTTCTTGAGCTTTCTCACAAGACTCAATATAAGGGCAGTATTCACAACGCCAGTCCTCAATATCTTTAGGTATTTCTGGAATAATGCCTTTGTCAACTTTTTCTTTTAACCCATTAAAAAAAACAAGAAGATTTTTAACAAAATTTTCATTATAATCAATAACATACTCTTTTAATTCCTGTGTGTCTTTGTTCTCATAAAGCAAGATTCCTTTTTTTATCTTGAAAAAATGCAAATAAAGCTGAAGCTGTTTAATATGATCAGCATCTGGCTCTCCTTTTTTAAATTTAATAGAATTAACACTTTTGACTTCAACAACATGTGGCTCGCCATGTATTGAAATAACTGCATCTGCCCTTCCATGAATTATTTCATTTTCAGGGATAGTAACTTCAACTGCATTAACCAAGCCAAGAGAAAATAAAACACTCATTATCCTCATATGTGTATGGTTTCCATGCTCAAAAACTCTCATAAATCTTGGATCAGTTGGTTTTTTTGGATATTTTTTTAGAGAAAACCATATAGCTCTAGGACATCTGCCAGCATCTGAAACATAAAATGCTGTTTTTTCTCTGTTTTTGCCCTTTGCAGAATAAAATTCATTAATAAGTTCTTTTATCATTTTTATATGATGTTTTTGGTGTTTTTAATTATTTTGCCAAAAACTTGTCATGATTTTTTCAAATTTTTCCTGGCTTGCTATTTCAATCATTTTTACTTTAAAATAAGAAGGTATACAATCAAAAAAGAAGTTTTTAAGCTGAAAATCATATTTATAGCGTCTGTCTGCAAGAACAACAATGCCTTTCTTGTCAGCTTCGCGAAAAATTCTTCCAGCTGTCTGACAGCTTTTATTTACAACATTATTATAAATAAGCTTTAGTGCTTTTTCCTGGCCATGCTTTTTTAATGCAAATTCTTTTCTTTTATTAAACAAATAATCATAGGGCTTTGCAATTTGCAAGCCATAAATATAAGCAACATTAAGCTTAGCTGCCTTGTTAATACCCCTAGAACCTTTTCCACCTGTAACAACATAATAAATTCCTTGGCTTTCAGCATCCTGAATAGGCTTTGCATTTAAATAATGCAAAACAGAATTGCGGCAATCATAAGAAGGAAAAGAAATCAAAACACCCTGGGCTGTTTTCCTGCAAAAATCCATATCCTTAACAACCTTAGAGACATTAGCCTGCCTTTCCCTGTATATTGAAGAAACATTCTGCTTCAAAATAACAAGATAATTTTGCGTGTTAAATTCTTCAGATGAAAATTCCTCAAAGTCAGTTATGCCAAGTGATTCAGCAAAAATATCTTTATTGCCTATTGTTGCAGAAAATAGCACACAAGAATAAAAACTTTTTAAAATATCATATAAATGTTTTGAATTTTTTGAATCATTTGAATCATTCAAATTACTTGAGTTGCCTTCTTCAATCAAAGGTGCTGAAGCAAGTTCGTAATGGGACATGACAAGACTTTTTTTATTATTTAAAAGAACATATGCAAAATAATTTTCAGAAAAATTTTTCCATAATCTCAAGAATTCATCAAGCTGAAGCACAGCTTTTTTATAGCCAGTAGAATCAGTTAGCTTATCTATAATATCTTTTATTTTATCTATGATTTCATCAAAACTATAAAGTCTGCTTTCTAAAAAATCAATAAATTCTTGTTTTTTAATATCTATGTAAATGCCTTCTTCTTTTTTAGCTCCTTTCTTTTCATTTTTGTTTTCATTTTTATTTTTAATGCTCTTCTCTTTTTCAGCTAAAAATTCCTCAAATGTCTCAACAAACCTAAGATAAAAAAGCCACTGAGCATGGCTGATATTTTTACTTTTACTTTCCATTTCTTTAGTATCAATGTCTTTATCTTCATTTTCCAGCCATTCACTCATTCCAATTTCTTTTCTTTTCATTTTCATTGCCTTTTTAATCTGTGTCTTTAGCCTGTAAAGGCCTTTATCTGAAATGTCTCGTGTTAAGATATCAAGAAGCCTGTCTTTAAGCCTGTCTGCTTCATCTATAAATAAAACAGATTTTTCAGGATTAAAAACTCGTTTGCGCATAAAAAGCAAGATAGGAGTAAAAACATGGAAATAATCTAAAATTACAATATTAGCTTTAGCAGCAAGCTCAAGCATAACTTCATATGGGCATAAATCAGCTTCTTTGCATTTGTTTATAACAAAATTAACAAAACTTTTATTCTTTAAGAAGTTTGGATTATTTTTTAAAATATATTCTATTTCAGAAAGCAGTTTTTCTGTTTTTTCAGTTATGCCTTTTGAAATCTTGCCTTTTTTATATGTATTTTTATAAAAAGGACATTGCTGATGCATTTTTTCAAAATCACATGCATCATAATTAAAATGGCTAAGGTGCAAACACATATGTTCTTTGCCAATTATTGAAGCAACAACAAGTTTTTTGTTAAGTTCATCATCAAGTTTTTCATTAATATTTAAAACCTCCTTAACAATAGTATTTTGAACAGCATGATCACATGTTGCAAAAACAAGTTTTTTGCCTGAAGCTAAGCCGCTGGCAAGCATTGAAGCTGTTTTGCCTATTCCATAAGGTGCTTCAACAACAGCAATCTTTCTTTCAGAAATGCTCTTGCTAACAAAATCACATATTTTGTCCTGGCTAAATCTAGGTGTGTAAGGAAAATAAGATTGCCATATCATTCTTTTGACTAGCTTGTTAAGTTTTAATATTTTTGTATTGATATTAATAATTATTTTCAAAAAAAATTCTTAAAAACCTTTATAAAAAACAGCTTCTTTAAATTAGAATGGATTTAAGAAAATGCTGCCAAAAAAATAAGAAAACAAATAAAAGAAGGGCAAAAAATGCTAGAATATTTTGATAAAACAAGAAAGTTGCCTTTTCAAAGAAAAAGAATAGACCTTACTTTATCAATTGAAACTATAAATAAGCTAAAAAAATTAAAAAAAGAAACAGGCAAACCAATTTCTCAAATAATCAAAGAAAGAATATGAAATCAAAATCACTTTCAAAGTCCTTCTTTAATCAAGACACAATAAAAGTAGCAAGAAAACTGCTTGGAAAAATCATCAAGCATGAAAAAACAGCAGGAATAATAACAGAAACAGAAGCTTACAAAGGCCCTGAAGAGGATGAAGCAAGCCATGCATTTAAAAAAACATCAAGATCAGAATTAATGTACAATTCCTATGGAAAATTTTATGTTTATTTTATTTATGGAAATCATTTTTGTTTAAATATAACAACTGAAAAAAACAAGCCAGGAGCTGTTCTTATCAGAGCATTAAAACCTATTGAAGGAATTAAGATAATGGCGAAAAAAAGAAAAATGAAAATTAATAATAAAAATAATTTAACAAATGGTCCTGGAAAGCTGTGCCAAGCTTTTGGAATTACAAAAGCTTTGAATGGAACAAATGTTAATAATAAAATAAAAATTCTTAAAGGAATAAAAATTAAAAGTTCTGAAATTTTTTGCTCTAGTCGTATAGGAATTAAAAAAGCCCAGCACTTAAAATGGAGATTTTTTATTAAAAAATAAAAATGCCAGCTAATGTAACTCCACAATTTAAAAAAGCTCAAGCTGAATTTCTTGCAGCTAAAACTCTCGAAGAAAAAATCGAAAAACTCAAAAACATGATTTCTCTTGCTCCAAAGCATAAGGGAAGCGAGAACCTTCTGGCTAATTTAAAAACAAGATTAGCAAAACTAAAACAAGAATTGCAAAGACAGAAAAAAGTAAAAAAACATAAAACAGCTGGAATAAAAAAAGAAGGTGATGCTCAAATAACCCTTCTTGGCTATACAAATTCAGGAAAATTTTTATTATTAAGCAAGTTAACTAATGTTACTCCATTGATCAGCAAATTTTTTTACACAACAAAAAAGCCTGAACAAGGAATGTTTAATATTAGGGCTTTAATTCAGGTTCTTGATTTGCCTTCTTTAAAAGATAATGAAGATGATAATGAAGCTTTAAGTTATGCAAATAATTCAGATCTTATTCTTATTGTAGTCTGCTCTGTTGATGAAATAAAAAAAATACTTAAAAAATTAAAAAATAAAAATATTTTAATTGTAATAAATAAGATCAATATCCTTGATTCAAGCAATATCAATAAAATAAAAAAAGAATTTTCAGGGGCAATTGAAATTAGTGCTTTGAAAAGCAAGGGCCTGGACTTGTTAAAACAAAAGATTTTCAGCTCTTTGAACATAATTCTTGTTTATACAAAACAGCCGGGCCATGAGCCTGAAAAAAAACCTATTGTTCTGAAAAAAGGCTCTTGTGTTGAAGATTTTGCTATAAAAATTCACAAGGATTTTGTAAAGGATTTTAAATTTGCTAAAATCTGGAGACAAAAACAGGATAAGTTTCAGTTTCAGAGAGTTGGCTTAAAATATGCTCTTAAAGATGAAGATATTGTAGAAGTTCATATCTAAAGATTTATAATTCCCATGGTTTTTATATAATTATGACTAGAATTTGTGTTTGTGGAGATAGTGTAGTTTCTGATGAATTATACCTAGGTTTTGACTGTTGGGTTACTAAATTAAGAAAATTAGTTAATAAAAAAGAAGAAAATAGCGTGTTTAATTTAGGAATATGTGGTGAAACAACTGATGATTTATTAGAAAGAATTGATATTGAATGTAAAGCTAGAGAACCTGACATTATACTTGTTAAAATAGGTATGAATGATTCAAGATATAATAATAAAACAGAAGATAGTGTTGAAACATCTTTTAATAAATTTAATGAGAATATTAATGAAATAATAAGGATATGTAAAAAATACACTGAAAAAATAATATTTGTAGGAAATACTCCTGTTGATGAGTCAAAAACTATGCCGACAATTTGGAGTAAAACTGAATATTTCACAAACAAAAGCATTAAAAAATATGATGATGTTATAAAATCTATTTGTAAAAAAAATAAGATTCATTTTATTGAAGTTTTTGATAAATTTATCAAGTTAGATTATAAAAAGTTATTAGATGAAGAAGATGGACTGCATCCAAATTCAAAAGGATATGAAAAAATCTTTGAGATTATAAAAAGCTTCTTAATAAAAAATAGAATAATCTAACAATCGCTATTATTTTAAAATAATTTACTGACAAAAGAATATGAGAAAAGACTAAAAATCATAAGTGACAAAAAGTAACAAAAAGCAAGTGATCAATTTTTTTATTTTTCTTTTTTTTCTTTCAGCTTTTCAACTTGTTCTGCTTTTGGGCCTCTATCGCCTTTGACAGATTTAAAAGAAACCCTATCTCCTTCATTAATTTCAAGTCCTTGTTTTAGCCCTGTTCCATGGACAAAATAGGTCTTGCCATCGTCTCCATTAATGAAACCATAGTTTCTATTTCTATTGAAAAATTTTACTGTTCCTTCAACCATTGCTTTATTTCCTCCATTAAAATACATACTTCTTGCTTTTTAAAGCTATTCTAATTGTTAAATCAACTTGCTAATCTTACATGCTAATTTTTATATAAAAATTTATAAATCTTTATATCTATAATTTTTTAAGAGGTGAATGAAACCTCTAGGGTTTCTGGAAATTAAAATGGTATCATTTAATGAACCTAAAACCTTAATAAAAGTTGGAAATTTTTATATTGAAAATTTGGAAAAGATTATAAAAGAATTCAACCCAAATATGCAACCA
>JAUXAK010000008.1 GCA_030619955.1 archaeon
TTATAGTTAAAAAGTTGTTTTTTATAATATAAAAATAATTAAATCCTTCTTATAGCAAAGTAACATGGCATCAAGACGTGGAATATATCATACTAAAAAGATTGATGGGATATATTGTTATATGCAGCAAATTCCTCCTAACCTAACAGATTGTATAAAAACACCTGCTAAGATATTAGAAGTAAGCTACAACTCTAAAAAAGAGATTCTTTGGTTACTCTGCTCATCAGAATATGGCCCTCATAAAAAAATTACTCTTCAGGGTGAATTTAAATTTAATACTACTGAAAGTATAAAAAATTTTTTATCTGAAACCAACACCACTATCAAAAATATAGGTGAATTAAAAGGTAAAGAAATTATTGCTTTTTGGAAAAACCCTATATACTTAAACCGCTTTCGACCAGATCTAGAAGGAATAGCTCTATCCACTTAATCTTTTTTCTAGAATTATATGTTTATATCATCAATCCAGACAAAAGGCTGCTCAAGACTAAGGCCAGGGCATGCTGTGTTAATCCAGCATTCCACTTTAGGAAAATTTTCAAGTTGATTATCATTAAAATCATTTAATAAAAAGAGATAGGATTTTTTATTTTTCTTTTCTAATTTTTCTTTTAAAATCAAGGCTTGCTTTAGTCTGTTTTGACCTGGTTTTATTGAAACCAAAATCCCGAAGGTATTTGAACTTAGAAACTTGATTTTTTGTGTTTTTTTTCTTGCTATGACTTTTTTTATTTCTTTTTCATCTAAACAACTAAATTCCTCTGTTAAGGGATTAAAAATAAAAATTGGTTTTTGTTTTTTTTGCTGTTTTAATGACAAGGCAATTGCAAGAGGATGAAATTTTCCTGAGCCAATATACAGAAAAGCCTGAACTTTATTTTCTATAGCTTTGGCTGCATTTATATCACAACCAAGAACCTGGCCTTTTTTAAGACTGTTATTTTTTTTACTTTTTCCTATAATTACTTTCTTTTTATGCTTTTCAAGAAAGCCTTTTATCTTATTTAAAGAATCTGTATGCTGTATTGTTGCTATTAAGCCGATGTTTTTTGGCAGCTTGTTTGCTTTGATATTCTTAAGAGAAAAAGAAAAATTATATTTAGAAGGCACAAATAGGAGTTTCATTTATATTAAAATGTAGTTGTTGCAGTTGTCTTAACTTTTTCCCCTTTATAAATTTCAACAAAAGAAGGTGTTGCAACAATCATATTCTCACCAAAACCAGCAATATTTCCTTCTAAAGCATCTACTGTCTTTTTTAGCTTTGAAATAGCCCGCTTTAGCTCAACAATATCTTTTTGCTTTAATAGCTTGATATCAATTATAACTATTGTATAACCTCCTCTTAGGGTTTCCAGAACTTTGTTTATATCTTCGAATGTTTTTAAAATAAAAGGCTGCACAATAATCTTAACTTTTCTTGATTCTTTACCAACATCTACTTCAATGTACTCTGGTGATTCAATTGACTTTTCTTCACCACCACCAAAAATTTTTTTGAAAATTGACATTTTTTGATTTTAATTTATTTTAATTAATATTATATTAAATCCTTGGCTATTTATAAATTTTTTGATGTTTTTTTTATATGCTTTTTTAGGTGTTTTTTATGTTTTTTAGTGTTTTATATGCTTTTTAGTGTTTTTTATGTTTTTTAGTGTTTTTTATGTTCTGAAAGTGTTTTTTATATGAAGTTTACTTTTTTATTTTTTTACTTTTTTAAGCTTTTTAAAAAGCTTTCTCTTGATTTAATAAGCCTGCTTTTTAGCTCTTCTTCCTGCTTATCTATTGCTTTTAATCTTAAATTTAGTATGTCACTTTTTTTTTCTAGTTCCTTGCTAAGTGTTGTTTTATTTGACTTAAACATTAATGAACCGACTATCTTAAAAACATCACCTTCTGTTTTTACTTTTTTAAGCTCCTCTAATGCATTGTTTGTTTCAATTAACTCAAATTGAAAAACTTGTTTTTGCAGAAGCAGGTTTTGTAAACCTTGTTCAGTTAACTGAAGTGCTGCAAGATCTTCTTCTCTTACTTCTTTTACTTTTTCTTTTTCTAATTTTTGTTTTTTCTGCATTTTTATATTTATTTTTATTTTTTTAATTTATTTCTTTATTCACACAGCTTCTATTTTTTTAATAGCTGTACGGGGCTTAAAAAATACTTTTGAGCCACAGTAAGGGCATAAAAAACGAGTTTTTAATGTTTTTGATGATATTTGTCTACCACAAAAAAAACATTTATAAGTAACCATTTTATTTTATTATACTATTTCCTGTTTATTTTTATGTATTTAAATTTATTTATTATTTGTTATTTGAGATGATAAGCATGTCCAGTAAATCTTTTTTTGCATGATTTACAAAACCATATTCCTTTTGCAGCTCTTTTTACTGAATATTTCTTGCAAAAAGGGCACTGTTGTTTTTGTCTTTGTTTCGCTTCAATAACCCTAACTTTTTCTTTTACCACAGCACCATAGCGAGCACCAAAACGTGCTACTTGTTTTGTTTTTTTTGTTCTCATTTTTATTGATTTTTTATTTTTCTTTGGTTTGGAATATGGGGCTGTTGGGATTTGAACCCAAGTCACGAGCTCCCAAGGCTCGAATGCTATTGCTCTAAGCTAAGCTGCTTATCCAAGCTACACCACAGCCCCTTGATATGATGTAATAGCTGTTTAAATATTTTAAGATTATAAATGAATTAAAATTTTATTTCTTTTTCTCTTTGCTGGTTGCTGTAGCTGGCGTAGTTGCAGCTGTAGCTGCAGGAGCAGCAGCTGCTTTTTCTTCTGCTTTCTTTTCAAGTTCTTTTACTATTGCCTCTTGTGATTTTTTTACTTGCTCAAAATCAGCATCCAACTTGGCTAGCTTTTCCTTGGATGGCCCTTCTGTTCCTTTATTTATTAAATCATCATAGATTCCCTTATCTATCTCCTCCTGAACTACTTTAGGCTCTTTGCTCTCTACAAGTATTCCCAAAGCAATACAAGAACCAAGAACAGATTTAACAGATGGTTTAAGGCTATCTAAGAACATGCTTTGCTGTTTAATTTTAGCAACTTTAATAATCTGCTCAATTGAGGCATTAGCCACTTTAATTTTATTAGGCTGAGGCGAGCCTTTTGCTATGTTAAATTCCTTTTTTAATAATTCAGAAGCAGGAGGGGTAAGCACTTGAATTGTAAATTCCTTTGTTTTTGTATCTATGTCAAGAATTACTGGAACTTTTATCCCTTTGAAACTTGCAGTAGCTTTGTTAACTTCTGATATTACCTTTCCTAAATTGATGCCTAAAGGTCCAAGTTTCTGGCTCACAGCTGGGCCTGGTTTCATTCCTCCAGCATCAACTAATAATTTAAGTTGCATTTTATTTTATCTCAGCTTCTGTATTTACTGCCTGCCCTGGCAAACCTTTTTCAAATACAGCCCTGACAAGGCCTTTATTGCCATGTGTTGATGTTATTATTCCTTTGATAATCTTGCCAGCAGGACTTTTCCATTCTATTTTTTTGTTTATAAATTTTAATGCATTAGCTTTAGTTGTAATATTTTCCAGCTGAATATTAAAATGTCTTGGCTTTTGAGTATGCTTGCCTCTTCTAAAACTGATAATTATTGCTTTCATTTTGCTTTATTTTATTTTTATTTAAAAATAAGTTCAAATTTACCAAATAATTTTTTTAATGCTGAAAGAAGTTCTGGTGTAATCTTTTTTTCAATTTTTCCTTTCTTTTTAACTAGCTTTCTAAGTTCCTCTTTATTACTTTCAATAATCTCACTATCCTTTATTTTCTTAACTATGCTAAGGTTTATATCTGGTGTAATAAATGCAACATCTTTAAAAAGAAAGAGTTCGCCTTTTTTAGTTACTTCTTTACCTGCTTCTTTTGTCTTATAGATTATTTCTATTTTTCTTTTTTCTAGTTCAACAAGCTCTTTTCTTTGGGTGTATTCAAGCAATGAAGTTGTTAATTCATGATCTATATGTCTTGCTGTTGCAATGTCTCTTTTTGTTATTTTTTTCTTTTTTTTCTTTAAAGCAATAATCTCTTTTAACTGAGAAAGACTTCTTTTAGAAAGCTTTGCTTTTTTAACAAGTTCTTTTTCAAATAGATTAACTATTGCAGTCTCACTGACAGAACTAAAAATATTTTTCAGCAAGCTAAAAACATTGCCATAAATCTGTGTTATCTCTTGTTCAGAGCTTTTCTTCTCAATTTGCTGCATCAGCTCTTTAAGCCGTTTAATATAATCTGAAGATTGTTCAACCAAAGTATCAATTTCTTTTCCACTAATTGTCTTGATTTCTTCATGTTCATATTTTTTATACAAACTAACTATTTTATTAAGAATTTCTACATATTTAGGTTCTAGTAGCTTTTCTTTTTCTACAAAGATTTCCCTCATTAAAGTAACTGTTTCTTTTGGTGTTGGTGGGGCAATTCCATATAACATTATAACTGCCTGGCTTGGTGTTATTATCCCCCAATAAATATCCTCTGTTGCTATTTCATTTAACTTTCTTTTAACATTTCTAGCAACTCTTTCCCCAAGGCTCATGAACATGTCAATTGCTTCAGGACTTGGCTTTATTTTACCCATTCTTAAAAGAAGTTTCCAAGGCATAAAAGCTCCTCTGTCATACAAAGGCACACCATCACGAATAAAAGTAAAAATAACAGGATGAGCATCTTTAACAGCTTCCCAAAATTCAGTCAAAATATAGATTTGTGGACTTAGTTTATTTTTTACACCTGCAATCTCATTTGCTTCAATTGCATAAGAATAAACTATAGCTCTTAACTTTTCTTTGAGTTCAAGCCTTGACATTCTTTTAACATCTGTATCATCTATAACCACATAAATGTCAACATCTGATGTTTTTGTAGCCTGTTCCCTAACAACTGAGCCTGCTATGATATAACTAACAACATAACGTTCAAATTTTCTTAAAATAAGGCTTTTATGTATGGTAGCTACTCTTATTGCACCAAGAATTCCTTTATCATGCAATGGAAATGACATTGCTATTGCATCAACTAACTTATATTTGCCGTCAAAACAAAGTTCCCATAGCTCTTTTGTGCTTTTTATATGCAGCCATACTTTTGGTTTAAGGCCCTGCACAAGTTTTATTGCTTCAAGCTTTAGCTTGGGAATTTGTTTAGCTTTTTCCTCAGGCACAAAAATAATAAGATGAATTAGTTTTTCTTCTTTTTCTTTTTCAACTTCCTCTTCCTCTTCAATAATCTGTGAAGCAGATATGGGCAAAATCCCTATAGCATTTATAAAAGGAAATTTTTTAATTATTGTTTTTTTAAATTCTTTTAATTGTTCTTTGATTTGTTCAATTTCTTTTTTTACTTTTTCTGGAATTTGCTTTTCCATTTCTTTGAGTGATTTTGGAGCAGTTTTTGCAGTTGGAATCTGCAGGGGCATTTCAGTTTTGTATTCAGTTTTATACTTTTGCTTTTCTTTCTTTTCTTTTGTTTTTTCTTTTTTCATTTTCTCATAACAAAAAAAGGATAAAACCTTTTTAAAGCTTTAGTAATAAATGATATAAGGGACGATAAAGAGGAGTAGAAACTTTTTAAAGAATAAAATCCTAAGAAAATCAGGGGCCTGTAGTCTAGTGGTTATGACATTACCCTTACAACTCTAAGAGAAAGAAAGGTAAAGATCGCTGGTTCGATCCCAGCCAGGCCCATTTCATTAAGAATTTAAAGATGAAAAATAAAAAATGTGAATAAAAATGTTTATAAAAAAAATTTTTCAAGGCAAAAGTGACGAAACAGTGCATAGACAATTTGTACGTTTTAGTAAAGGCCAGTTTGATCGCAGAGCAGTAATTAATGTCAGAAGGAATTCTGCTATCAAGATAACAACAAGTTTTGAGCTAGCAAATGATCTTGTAATTTTTATAAGTTCTCTTGCCAAGTGGTTTAAAGTTCAGGGTATTTTATTTAATAAAGAAGAAATCCCTAATTTAAAAGGAAAAAAGAAAAAAGGATTATTTGTTTATGATATAGCAAAAGAAATTAGTGGTGAAGAACTTAAAAATTTGGCATCAAAATCATATCACGCTCTTCTTGATTGTGTTTCTGATATGGGTATAGATTTAAAAATAAAAAAAAGGCTACCAAAACCAGGAAAAAAATCTAAAGCAAAAGCTGATGAAAAATTTTGTCAATTAAATCTTGATATAAAATACTGGCCCCAAGTGCAGAATGAATTTTTATTTGACTTGCCTCCTGAGACAAAAAAAGCACATATTGAACATAGCTATATTATTAAAGAGATTAGAATTCCAAAGGAACTTGAAAAAGAAAAGGATTTTGAAAAAATCAGGCTGGGAGCAAAAAGAGTTGGTAAGATAATAAGAAAAGCTGTTGTTGATAAAAAAGAGATTATAAAAGAAAAAGAATTTGCAGTTTAGTAAGGAAAAGGGGATTAGGGGTTCATATTATTTTGGCTTCAGTAAACTTTATAAAGTCCCGTCGAATAAAAATATATGTCTATGTCCTTTGGACAGGTTCGCACGGTAAGATGATAATAAAATCAATAAATAACCTAGAAAGAAATGCCAAAAACACACAAACCACGTGCAGGCTCATTACAATTTTGGCCGAGAGTAAGAGCAGCAAAACTTTTACCTAGTGTAAACTGGGTTGCTTTAGAAAAAAAACATCTTCAATATCAAAAAAGACTTTTGGGATTTATTGGATATAAAGCTGGTATGTTACGTGCTTTGGTTCGTGATTTAACACCTAATTCTTTAACAAAAAATAAACAAATTACAATACCAATTACTTTGATTGAATGTCCGCCAATGAAATTACTTTCTGTTCGGTTTTATAAAAATAACAATGTTGTTTTTGATATTCTTGCTGATGACCTTGATAAAGAGCTAAAACGCAAGCTAAAGCTGCCAAGAGAAAAAGGAAAAAAGAAGGCAACTGATGAATTCATGAAAATTGTGGGGGAAAAAGAAAAAAAGTTTGATGATATCAAGATTATTGTTTATTCTCTTGTAAAAAAAAGCAGATTAAAAAAAACACCAGACATAATTGAAATGGGTATTTCTGGAAACCTTAATGATAAAATAGATTTTGTAAAATCTTGTTTTAAAAAAGAATTGAATATTTTAGATTTTTTTAATAAAAAACAACTTTTAGATATTCATGCTGTTACTAAAGGTCATGGTTTTGTAGGCCCTATAAAACGTTTCGGGTTTGGATTAAAGCAAAGTAAATCTGAAAAAGGGAGGAGAAGGCCAGGAAGCTTAGGACCATGGACACCTTCAAGGGTTACATTTAGAGCACCATTGGCTGGTCAGCATGGTTTTTTTACACGAATACAATATAATTCTCAAATAATTGATATTGGCTCTGCTGAAAAAATAAAAATGGAATTGCCCCATTATGGTACAATAAAAACAACATATGTTGCATTAAAAGGTTCTGTGCAAGGGCCTGCTAAAAGACAGATTATGCTTACCTTGTCATTAAGAGAAACAAAAAAAGCTGCTAAAGAAAATTTTGAATTATTAAATTTTTTAAAATAAAAAGTAAAGAAAAAAATGAAAGTTCCTGTGTTAAATTTTGAAAATAAAAAAGTTAAACAAATTGAACTGCCAGCATGTTTTAATGCGGTCATAAGACCAGATATAATTCACAAAGTTTTTTGGGCAAGTCAGAAACCTCAACTTTATGGTTCTTACATACTTGCTGGAAAGCAAGTTTCTGCAAGTGGTAAACAAAGTCACCGAAGACACAAATACAAAACTTTGTATGGTCATGGTATATCTAGAGTGCCAAGAAAAGTAATGACAAGAAGGGGTGAGCGTTTTTACTGGATTGGCGCTTTTGCACCAGGAACTGTTAAAGGCAGGGCAGCACATCCTCCAAAACCAATAAAAAGAGCAAGGAAGATTAATAAAAAAGAAAAGCAAATTGCTCTTAAATCCGCTATTACTGCTACATCCTCAAGAAAAATATTAGAAGAAAAATATAAAAAATTTAAAGTAAAAATTGACTTGCCGATTGTGGTAGAATCCTCAGTAATTGAAAAATCAGCCAAAGAGATATCCAAATTTCTTCTAAAATTATTAAACATTCAAAAAGAAATAAAAAAAATTAGGGCAGGCAAGGGAAAAAGAAGAGGAAGAAAATACAAAAAAACAAAGATACTGCTTGTTACTTCTGTCAAAGAAGATGTTAAAAAATTAAAAAATTTTGGTTTTGACATAGTAAAAACAAACCAGCTTAACATTACATTACTTGCACCTGGAGGCACTCCTGGCAGGATAATTATATGGACTGAAAAAGCTATAGGTGAATTAGGAAATAAAAAATGAAACAGAAAATAAAGCAGATATTATTATATCCACTAAAAACAGAAAAAGCAATAAAATTAATAGAAACTGAAAATAAAATTATTTTTGCTGTTGATAGAAGAGCAAAAAAACCTGAGATTACAAAGGCAATTAAGGAAACTTTTAAAGTTAAAGTTGAAAAAGTTAGAGTGCATATAAGAAAAAATAAAAAAATAGCTTTTATAAAACTAAAACCAGAAACACCAGCAATTGATATTGCAACAAAACTTGGTTTAATTTAATGTAAAATGGGAAAAAGAATAATACAGCAAGCAAGAGGAAAGGGAAGCTTGACTTATAGAACAAAGAAAAAAGCATTTAGAATTAGTATAAGCTATCCATCTGTTAAAGGTACTGGAAAAATAGTCAAGTTAATTAATACTGCTTGTTATTCAGCGCCTTTAGCAAAGATAGAAATAAATGGAAGGATCTTTTATAATATTGCTGCGAAAGGAGTGTATGAAGGTCAGAGAGTAGATATTGGCCAAGGCACTGTTGCAGTGGGTAATATTTTGCCTTTAGGCAAACTGCCTATTGGCACTTTTATTTATAATATTGAAACAATTCCTGGAGCAGGTCCTAAACTTGTTAGAACAAGTGGATTAACAGCTAAAATAACAAAAAAAGAAAAAAATAAAGTGGTGGTTGCACTTCCATCAAAAAAAGAAAAAGCATTTGATGTAAATGCCAGGGCAAGTATAGGTGTTGTTGCAGCAGCTGGCAGAACTGAAAAACCACTTCTTAAAGCAGGGAAAATGTTTCATATGAAAAAGGCAATAGGCGGGCGTATTTATCCTAGAACAAGTGCAGTTAAAATGAATGTTGTAGATCACCCTTTTGGTTCTGGGAGAGGCAAAAGAATCAAGGCAAAAATTGCAAAAAGGGATGCACCACCTGGAAAAAAAGTTGGGCTGTTAAGTCCAAGAAAAACTGGAAAGAAAAAATAAGAATAAAATGGTAAAAGAATTTCAATACAGAGGAGAAACAATTCAAAAATTAAAGGAACTTAATTTATATGAGTTTGCAAAATTCCTGCCTTCAAGACAAAGACGAAGTTTATTAAGACAAATAAAAATAATTGAAAAATTTTTAAAAAACTGTGAGAAAAAAATTGAAAAAAACAAAAAAATCAGAACACATTCCCGGCAATTGGTGATTGTGCCAAAAATGATTGATTTAACTGTATTCATTTATAATGGCAAGGAATTCTTTCCTGTAAAGATTACTGGGGAAATGCTTGGCCATAGGCTTGGAGAATTTGTGCTGACAAGGAAAAGAGTGGAGCATGGTTCACCGGGCATAGGTGCAACAAGAAGTTCTGCATTCTTATCAGTAAAATAAAAATGAATATCCAAATTGAAAAACAGTTTGAGAGAGAATTTGAAGTTTTGCTAAAAAACAAATCTTTAGAAGAAATTAAACAAGTAATCATCACAAAAAGACTTGATTGGTATGAAAAAAACAAAGATAAATTAAATGTTAAAGGAACAGAAGTTGAGAAAGCTTTCCATATTTTATTATTTGATTATATGCAAATTAATCCAGAAGATATAAAAATCGTAGAAAGAATAGATAATAAAATAGTTTTTAGATCTTATAATTATTGTCCAATTTTAGGAGCATGTAAAAAATTGGGATTAGATACCAAAAAAGTTTGTAAGGCAATAAATGAAAGCTCAGTTAATGATTTTTTAAAAAAGATTAATCCTAAATTAGAATTTGGAAGAAGTTATGAAGAAATAAGGCCATATAAAGACTATTGTAAAGAATGGATAGAACTAATTGAATAAAATGATAAATGAACAAAAAAATAACAAAATGAAAGAAGAAATAAAAAACAAAAAAGAAGCAGAAAAAGTAAAAGAAAAGCAGAAAATAGAAGAAGTTAAAAAAGAAAGTGAAAAGGAAGGAATGGAAGGGAAAGAAGCAAAGAAAAAAGGAGAAAAAGAAAAGCAAGTAGAAGAAAAAAAGGAAAAAGAGAAAGAAGTGATAAAGAAGACAGCTACAGTAAAGGCTACAACAAAAGGTAAAGATTTACCAATAAGCACAAAACAAGCAGTTGCAATATGTTCATTTATTAAAAATAAAAAATTACATGATGCTCTTGCACTATTAGAACAAGTAAGAAAAAAGAAGAAAGCTGTTCCAATGAAAGGAGAAATTCCTCATAGGCATTCAATGCCCAAAGGAAAGCCAGCAGGAAGATATCCTGTTAAAGCTGCAGATTATTTTATTAAACTGATTAAGAATTTAACTGCAAATGCCATAATGAAAGGACTTAATGTTGAAAATTTGAAAATAAATACTGCAAAAGCTGATAAAGCTTCAAGGCCAAGAAGGCCAACAAGAATTGCTTACGGCAGAAAACGGTTCAAACGCACCCATATTTTACTTGAAACTGGAAAAACCAAAGAAGACAAAAAGAGAATAAAAAACAATGGAAAAATAAGGAATAAAAAAATAAGGAAAAAATGATTGAAAAAAAATTTGTTAAAACAAAAAAACAGGAATTTGAAATAAAAGAATTCATAAAGAAAAAATTGGGGAAAGGCAAGATAAGTGATATTAAAATTGAAAGAACACCCATTGGTGAAAAAATTATAATTGTAACATCAAAACCAGGCCTGGTTATTGGAAAAGGCGGTGAAAATATCCGAGAGATATGTGGAATATTTAAAAGAAAATTTAAATTTGAAAATCCACAAGTTGATATAGAAGAGTTAAGGGAACCAATATTTGATGCACAAACAGTTGCAGATAAAATAGCATTATCACTTGAACGTTTTGGACCTCTTAGTTTTAAACTTACAGCATACAGGCAGCTTGAACAAATTGCAAAAGCTGGCGCACTTGGTGCTGAAATAAGAGTAAGTGGCAAGTTACCAAGTGAGCGTGCAAAAAGCTGGCGTTTTGCTTTTGGCTATTTAATAAAAACTGGTGAAAGCTCAAAGATTGTTAATATGGCTCAGGCCACTGCATTTACAAAACCAGGAGCTGTTGGTGTAAAAGTTTCAATAGTCCCAAAAGGGACAAGAATGCCTGATAAAATTGAAATAAATCATGAACTAATTAAATCTGAATTAAAAGAAAAAATTGTTAAAACTGAGGAAGAAATTAAAAAAACTGAAGAAAAAAAGAAGGAAGAGGAAAAAGAAAGGGCAGAAAAAGAAAAGAAGAAAAAAGCAATGAAGAAATACAAGAAAAAATCATAAAATAAAAAATAAAGAATCAAGAAATAAACAAAAAATGGCAATCATAAGGAAACATGAATTAAAAAGACTTAATAAAAAAGAATTACTTGAAAAAATGAAACAGATTCAGATGGAACAACTAAAACTTAGAGCACAAAAAGGCCAGGCAACCAGTGGAACCAAAAAAATGAAGGAAATAAAGCGCACAATAGCGCGAATTAATGCTCAATTAAATCAAATTGAAGAATAAGATGGGTATATGTCCAAAATGTGGCTTACCTTTGGAAGCATGCATATGCAAAGAACTAGCAAAAACAAAACAAAAAATAAAAATAGAGAAAACCAAAAGGCGCTTTGGTAAAATTGTAACAGTGATTTTAGGTATTGAAAGTGATACTAAGGGAATAGCAAAAAAACTTAAGGAAGCACTTGCTTGTGGAGGGACAGTGAAGAATAAAGTAATTGAATTACAAGGAGACCACACTAAAAAAGTAAAAGAAAAACTCATGCAGTTAGGTTTCAGCAAAGACAACATAGAAGAAAGATAAAAAGGTAAGATAAGACACAAAAAGAAAATTAATAAGAAGAAATAAAGGAAAAATGAAAAAAAGATAGATGTTAATAGGCAACAAAATCAAGATTACTGAAGCTAAAAACAAGTCACTTGTAGGTATTGAAGGCAAAGTGATTGATGAAACTAAAAATTTGTTTATAATTGAGGGTAAGACAAAAAATAAAACAAAAATAAGAAAAATAGTCAAAGAAAGTATAAAATTTAAAATTTTGAAAAAATAAGATGAAAAATAAAAACAAAGAAAATGAAAAAAATAAAAATGAAAAAATGAACAATGAAAAAATATGCCATGATGAAAAGTGTCCGTTTCACGGCACATTAAGTGTCAGAGGAAGATACTTTCAGGGGATTGTAAAAAAGATATTTGGAAAAAGAGCAGTGGTTGAATTTGAAAGATTTATTTATTATAAAAAATATGAACGTTATGCAAAAGCACGGACAAGGCTTCATGCTTACATCCCTTCATGCTTGGATATAGCTATAGGTAATATTGTCAAAGTTGGTGAATGCAGGCGTTTAAGCAAAATTATGCACTTTGTTGTGCTCAAAAAAATAAAATGAAAAATGAAAAAAACAAAAAAATGAAAAAATGAAAGGAGTTAGTGCACGTATTGTAAAGGGAATTAATATAAGCAGTTTAGTTAATGTAGCTGACAATAGTGGCGCAAAATTAGTAAAGATTGTTAGTATTAAAGGTGGCAAAGGTAGGAAAGGTAGACAACTTGCATGTGGTATAGCAAATCTTGTGAAAGTTAGTGTGCGCATAGGAACACCAGAAACACGCAAACAAACATTTTGGGCAGTTATAGTAAGGCAGCGCAAAGAATACAAAAGAAAAAATGGTGAAAGAATTTGTTTTGCAGATAATGCAGTTGCATTAGTTAAAGATAAGGAAGGCAATCCCAAGGGCACACAAATAAAAGGGCCAATTGCAAGAGAAGTTTCTGAAAGATGGCCTTTTGTTGCAAGGATTGCAAGTACTATTGTTTAAAAAAATAAAATAAAAAATGAAGAAAAAATTTTCATTGAAATGGAAGGCGAGTAAGCAACCAAGAAAGAAACGCAAATATAGAGCTAAGGCTCCCCTCCATATAAAACATAAGATGATGGCTGCACATCTTTCAAAAGAATTACAAAAAAAATACAAAAGAAGGGCAGTTCCCTTACATAAAAATGATGTTGTTGTTATTATGAGGGGTGTTTTTAAAAAAAAGCATGGTAAAATAACACAAGTTAACACAAAAAGAATGAAGGTTTATGTTGAGGGGATACAGAAAACAAGAAAGGATGGAACAAAAGTAAATATTCCTTTTGACCCATCTAATCTAAAGATTACTGAACTTGACATTGAAGATAAAAAAAGATTAAATGCTATTGAAAGAAAATTAAAAGGATAAAAGATAAAATGCATCTAAAAAAAATTGCAATACCAAGAAGCTGGCCTTTCCCAAAAAAAGGAAAAAAATTTATCATAAAAGCGAGAGGGCCACACAAAACTGAGATTTCATTACCATTAGCTGTTGTTCTAAGGGATATGTTGAAAGTCGTTGTTACAGTAAATGAAGCAAAAAAAATTTTACACGAAGGAAACATATTGATAGATAATAGGATAATTAAAGATAAAAAATTTAGTGTTGGGCTTTTTGACAGGATATACATAAAAAAGTTGGAAAAAGCTTTTAGTTTATATTTAACAAAAAAAGGCAAACTTGAAATTAAAGAGATAGACAAAGAAAAGCTTTATAAAAAACCCTGTAAGATCATAGGCAAGAAAATTCTTAAGAATAATAAAATCCAAATTAATTTGATTGATGGGAAAAATTTTATTATTAATGAAAAAGTCAAAATTAATGATAGTGTGATTATCAATCTTAAAACAAAAAAAATTATTAATTTTTTAAGGCTTGCTAAAGGTACGCATGTATTAATAATTGGCGGGAAGTATCTCGGCACTGATGGAGAAATCATTTCCTTGGATGATAAATTAAATGTTAAAAAAGGAAATGAAGTATTTAAGATATCAAAGGAAAATGTGTATGTTGTTGAAAAAGATGAAATAAAAAAATAAGAAATAATGAAAACAAAAAGAAATAATGAAAAATGAATAAAAAAAACAAAAAAGAAAATAATCTAAGAAAGATAAGGATCAAAAGTGTTACATTACACTGCTCAACAGCTGACCAGCCACAGCTAGAAAAAGCTATAAAACTTTTAGAATTTATTAGTAAAGCCAAGCCTGTGAAAACATTGGCAAAAAAAAGGATTCCTGCATGGAACATAAGGCCAAAATTACCAATTGGATGTAAAGTAACTGTAAGAAAACAAAAGGCTGTTGAACTTCTAAAGATGATTCTTTTGGGAGTTTCAGAAATAAATGAGAAACAATTTAATCCAAGTTTTCTTAGTTTTGGAATAAAAGAATACATAGAGATCCCGAACATTCCATATCAAAGAGAGATTGGGATTATTGGTTTTGAAGTTATGGTTGCATTAGAAAGGCCTGGTTTTAGAATAGAAAAAAGAAAAAGAACAAGAAGTAAGATTGGTTTGGCTCATAGAATTACAAAGGCTGAAACAATTGAATTTTTCAAAAAAAATTTTAACATAAAAATTGCATAAATAAAAAATTAAAATAAAAAATAAAAAATTAAAATGTCAGCAAGCGATTGGCGTAAACTATTAAAACAGTTAGAAAAAAAACCAGAAATACAAGCACGTTTTTTGCGTTTTTGCAAACCAAAAGACCGCAAATTTGGTATTGCAAAATATAAATGTACGAGATGTGGCCGTTATGGTGCGCATATTCAAAAATATGGCTTGCATCTTTGTAGACAATGCTTTCGTGAAATAGCTGAGAAAATAGGTTTTAAAAAATATATATAAAAATACATAAGGAGTAAAAATGGTAGTAAGAGACTGGCTTTCAACAATGTTGAATGATATAATGAATTGTAAGAAAGCTGGAAAAAAACAAACAGTGGCTATGCCTGTATCAAAAATGATGCTAAGAATCTTAGAAATAATGAAAAAAAATGATTATATTGATGAAGTAAAAATTGAAGAGGACAAATTTAAGAAAGTTATAATAAACATTGGGAAGATAAATGCCTGCGGGTCAATTAAACCTCGTTTTTTTGTAAAGAAGAATAAATTTGACAAATATATCAGGCGTTTTCTACCAGCAAGAGGGATAGGGATAATAATTGTATCAACAAATAAAGGATTAATGACTCATAAAGAAGCTATAGAAAAGGGAATTGGTGGAAGCTTAATTGCTTATTGTTTTTAAAATAAAAAAAATTAATAAAAAATGAGAAAAAAAATTAGAAAAGTAATAAATATACCTGAAAAAACACAACTTGAAGTTGAATTGGTAAATGAACTGCCCAAAATAACAGTTAATGGGCCTCTCGGCAGTATTGAAAAAAACTTCAAAATCAGAGGACTAGATATTAAAAAAGAAGATAATAATCTTATTATTGAAAAAGCAGCAGCAACGAAAAAAGATAGAAAAATGATAGGAACCATAGTGAGCCATGTTGCAAATATGATTGCAGGGGTGAATAATAACTTTGAATACAAATTACAAATATGTTCTATTCATTTCCCGATTAGTATAAAAATTGACACAGAAAAAAATCTATTTATTATCAAAAATTTCCTTGGAGAGAATAAAGAGAGGGCTGTAAAGCTGTTGCCTGGAGTTGATGTTTCAGTTAAAGGTGAAATAATAACACTCAAAGGGCATGATAAAGAAATTGTAGCACAATGTGCTGCAGATATAGAAACAGCAACAAAAATAAAAGCTAAGGACAGACGTGTTTTTCAAGATGGAATATTCATAATTTCTAAAGCTGGAAAGAAAGTATAAAATAAAAATTAAAAAATAAATAGAATGAAAAATGAAAATAAAAAAATGATAAAAAAAAGAAAAAAACCCTCATTTTTAAGAAAAGATACTTTTAAACTATTACGTTTAGGAAAAAAGAAAAAGCGGGTTTGGAGAAGAGCAAGAGGAAGGCACAATAAAATAAGAGAAAAAAGAAGAGGCTATGGCAAACAGCCCTCAATTGGTTGGAGTTCACCTAAAACAATTAAAAATCTTGTGGCTGGATCAATACCAAAGATTGTGTATAATATTAATGACCTTGACTTTCTTAAAGAAAATGAAATTGCTATAATTGGCAGCAAGGTTGGTACAAGAAAAAAAATAACAATAGCTAAAAAAGCACTTGCAAGCAATATCAAAATATTAAATCTTAATGCCAAAGCATTTCTTGAAAAAATTGAGAAAATTAAAGGAAAA
>JAUXAK010000034.1 GCA_030619955.1 archaeon
AAGTTTCCAAGCAATAAACTTTTGTGAGAAAACAAAAACAAGAAGCATTAATAAAGAGAAGAAAAACATGCTCAAAAAGTTAAGTGGTTCAATGCTTAAAATAGGCCATCTTGTCTGAAGAGAAAGAAAAAAACCAAGAACAAGTGAAGCTATTACTATGATAAAAATTTCATTTATATCTATGTTTAGTTTTTCTAGTTTTTTCTTTTGCATTTTTATTAATTATTTTTCTTTTTTTTACAGCTTTTTCTTTTTTATTTCTTTTTTCAGCCAGTCCTGCCATTCTCTGAAAACTCTTCTGCCTTTAGGAACTCCAATCTCTTGTCTTACTTTATCAGATATATTATGAAACATGTTATTGCATTTTATTGTCCAGGGTGCTTCAAGCAGCTCTGGCATTTTTGCTTTTGCACTTGTTTTAACTATTACTTCTTTTATTTTTGCTCTTAGCAGGATGTTATCCCAGACAGCATCCCAAGAGCCGGCCCAGCCTTTAACCTGGCCTGCTATATCTTTAAGAACTTCACTTTCTCCATTGATAAGATCATCTGTTGCTGCAAGTTCATCTTTTTTTACATCATAATTTAACAAGTCAACAAAGCCATGTTCAATACTAGGATCTGTGAGCCAGTGTTTTCTTACTTCAGTTAATTGAAGAACTCTTCTCCATCTATGCAAGCCATCAGGACTTTTAATTGGATTACATATCAAGATGATGTCAGTTGCTTTAAAACTTGTGGCTGGAACTTTTAAATCATTAACAACTCTGTCAAAAACACCATAAGGGCTTGCTCCGTGAATTGTTCCTGCTACTACATTTGCCAAAGCACCTATTCTCATTGCTTCATAAAGTGCCAAAGCTTCAGTGCTCCTAACTTCACCGACAATAAGACTTGAATCACCAAGTCTTAATGCTGTTCTAATTCCTTCAGCTGCACTTAGTTCAGTTGATCCTCTTGTTAAAGCTTCTCTTACTTTCATTCTTAATATGTCATAACCTAAATCTCTTAAAGAATTAACAGGCAGCTCAAGAGTGCCTTCACAAACAATCACTCTATAACGGGGCATTATTTCAAGCATGCAAGCACCGAGGAGACTTGTTTTTCCAGAACTTCTTGTACCTGCTATCAACATTGTTCTGCTTCCATCAATAAGAAAGCTAAGCAAACCTGCTGTAATTGGGTTTATCATCCTGTTTTTTATGTATAAAGGCAAGGTCCATGGCTTTTCTCTATGTCTTCTGAAAGCATAAGCTAATCCATATGGTGAAAGAGGTTGTTGAATTATTGCTACTCTTGCTCTTGCATTTCCAATTATCAGTTCTGTGTCTAGAACTGGGTTAGCTTCATCTAAGGGCCTGCCAGAAATCATTCTAAATTTAGCTGCCCAGCTTTCAGCATCTTCTTTACTTGGAATAATATTTGTGTCGCACTCATCAAATTCCTGGTGCCTGATAAAAACAGGCACAAGACCTGCAGGTGCATTAACCATAATATCTTGTAAATTATCATCCTGAAGAAGAACTTCAATTAAACCAAAACCAATTGTGTATCTTACTAAGATTGTGGCAAGTTTGTTAAGCTGCCTGTAGCTTAAAGTAATTTTTTTTGTACTGCTTAACTCATGCAACAAATCTCGTGCAATATTAAAAAATACTTGCCTAATTCTTGCAGGGTCTGTAAATTCTTCTGCTTTTGGTTTATGTTCAAGCAAAACATTTCTTGCAAGATTAATAAGACTTTGCAGGTTTTCAGTAAGTGTAAATTCTGGGGCAACTAAATGATACATATATTTTGTCTTGCCAGGCGTGCTCAAAATTGTAACACTGCTTCTATCATATTCTGGGCCTATTTCATATTGTTCAATTATTTCTGCTTCTGGAGGCAGGGTTGCCATTAATCTTGTAAATGTAAAATTTGGCAAAATCTCTGGCCTAAAAAGCTGAGAATAAAGGCTTCTGTCACCAAGTTTAAAACCAGCTAACTTGTCTTTAGTTTGTTTTATGAACACTGTTTTTTCTAGCAATATTATTATTTTTGAAAGTAAATGTAAATAATGAGCTTCACACGTTTGTTCTTCTCTTGGCATTTTTTTTGCTGCTATTCTTTCTTCTCTAAGCAGTCTTTTTGTTTCAACATAACAGCCTAATGGATCCTGCTTTAGCAGAGTAAGAATTAAATACCTCATAGTATCATAACGCTGAGGCAAATGCCTTTTACACCTGCCTGGTTCAAGAGTTTTTGCTGACAAAACTTTTTCTTGTTTTATTAAATGAACATAAAGTTGGGCTATTTCATTTAACAATGTTATTTGTTTGAAATCGTAACTATAATTTCTCTGCTGTACAAAAACCACTCTTGTTACATTTGGTGATTCAATTAAAGAGTCAATTGTTCTGGCCATCACAATTGGAGAATCTGCAATACTTGGAACATATAATGCTCCAAGATAATTAACATACATAACATCCTGGCCAGCTTCTCTGACAATTTCACAAGCATAAAGTTTTGTTCCTTTTTTAAAAATCATATTACTCCTTCCTCTTTTTTCCTCTTCCTTTTTTAAAGAATTTTGTATTTTTAATCTTTATGTTAAATAAAAAAATAAAATATGTTGCTTATATAGTTTATGAAAGCAAATCTGACTAAGTTCAAAAACTTAGAAAATTAAACATATATGATTCTTTATAATCATTTTAAAATAAATAAACTTAAAAGGTTTAACCTATAAACTCTTAGAAGAGGGATATTTATGAAAAGTAATGAAAGAATTAGTGAATTGCTTGTTAAAACAGGTGCATACAAAGATCTTGATCAACCAGTTATTCTAACTTCTGGGGAATTAGGAATTTATTATATAAATACAGAAAAACTCTGCCAAGATGACGGAGAATTTAAGAAATATGGAAATAATTCTAAAGCAATGATCCAACATGCAATAAAGATGACTCAGAAGTATCAGACATTTGAAGAAGTGATTGATATATTATCTGATCAGGTTAAAATAATGTTTCCTGTTACAGGAGGCATCAAGCGTGTTATAAATTCCAGAATTAAGGTCTTATCAGGAGGTCAGAGGAGAGACTGGTTATTTTCTGGTCCTGTTGCAAGAAAATTGAATATACCCCATATTTCTTTGTATAAAGACGGAAGAATTGAAATTATTGATTCTTATGGGAATGTAGATATAACTCCAATTCTAAATGAATTATACACTGTACATGTAGCTGATTTACTTACAGAAGGCTCAAGTGCTTATAGAGTTGAAGATGGAGAAGAAAAAGGATGGGTTTCTATGTTGAGAAATGGAGGAGCAACCATTAATGATTATGTTGCAGTTATCACGAGATTACAAGGTGGAGAAGAAATGCTTAATGAAAAAAATGTTGTAGTTCATCCATTTGTTGCAATTGACAAGAATTTTATAAACGAATATTCAAAATATCCAGAGAGGGCTATTGATTATTTAAAAAATCCAGAAGCATGGAGTAAGAATTATTTAAAAAAGAAAGGAGCTTTAGCTCTTGTTAAAGCTTTTGATCCAGAAGGTGGAAAACTAGATAGAGCTAAAAAGTTCTTAAAAAGATATAGCAATGTTTTAAAAGAAAGTGGAAAAATAAAGGAATTAGAAAAAGCTGTTCAAGAAAAATATGGGAAATCCTTAAATGAATTGGTTGGTAATTAAAAATGTCAAAAATAATTCAAAGAGATAGAAGTGTAATTCCTGCGTGTGATGTAAGTTTTGAAAAGTTTGAAGAAATAATAAAAGAAACAGCGGACATTGATGGAGTAGGTGCTTATAAAATTGGGTTTAGTTTAAGCTTAAGATATGGTTTACCAAAAGTTGTTGAGATTGCAAGGAAATACACAGATAAACCTCTAATTTATGACCATCAAAAAGCTGGAACTGACATTCCAGCTACAGGAAATGAATTCGCTAAGATAATGAAAGAGTCGAGAATTAATGCAGTTATTTTGTTTCCAATGGCAGGTCCAACAACACAAAAAAAATGGACAAGAGCTTTACAAGAAGAGAATATAGAAGTAATCATTGGTGGTTTGATGACTCATGATAAGTATTTATATAGTGAAGGGGGCGTTATAGCAGATGAAGGTATTTCTAAGGATTGTGGGTGGTTATGGATGTATAGAAATGGTGTTGATGATATGGTAAACAATTACGTTGTGCCTGGAAATAAACCTTATAGAATTAAAAAGATAAGGGAAGAGTTAGAAGTTCATCAAAGAAGAATTGGGATAAAGCTAGACGAACTTGTATTCTATGCACCAGGTTTTGTTGCTCAAGGTGGAGAAATTTCTGAAACTGCGGAGACTGCAGGAAAGTACTGGCATGCAATCATCGGAAGAGGGATTTATAAAGCAGATAATATAAAACAAGCTGCTTTAGAATTAACAAGTAAATTGTAATTCTTTTTTCTGTCTTTATTTTGATAGGGCTTTAATAGTTTAGGAAATAAGAAGGTAATGGATTCTTAGAATAAAAAGAAGATAAATATTTAAAGTAAAAACTTTTTATTAAAAAATAAAGAAAATAAAAAGAAAATCAAAAGAGGAAAAAGGAAATTATATAAAAATGGATGAAAGAGAACTAGGAGCTGTTTCTGCTCTGCTGTCAGATTTTAGCATAAGGATGAATGACCTTGAAGAAAGAACAAGGTTGCTTAAAGACAGACTTCTTATGTTAAGCAAGACTGTGCTTAAGAACAATGGAAGATTTAATAAAGACCTTATTTTGATTAAAGATGATATTACAGAAATCAAGAATGAGTTAGACAGGTTAAAAGATACTGCTGATCATCTTGTTACTGAAAGTTCAGAATTTGCAAGAAGAGATGAACTTAGAATCTTTGAGCGTTATATCAAAATGTTTGAGCCACTAAAATTTGCCACTATTGATGATGTTAAAAAATTAATTTCAAAAGCCCTGAAAGAAAAAAAGCAAGGAATAATCAGGGTGAGAGAGTAGAAAATAAAAAGACAAAATAAAAAATAATAAAAAGCCCTTTGGCTTGGTTTTTAAATGGCAAAAGAGAAAATTCCTGTAAATGATGTTTTAAAGTTAATTAAACAGGGTTATTCTGACGCTGATATAATTAGATATTTAAGAGAGCAAGGTTATTCTGCTAAAGCAATTAATGATGCATTTAATCAAGCAAAAATAAAAATTGAACTTGCAAGAACAGCTGGAGAAGAAGAGCTGGCAGCACCAGCAGAATATGAGGGAGCAGAAGAAGAAATGGCACCTTCAATAATGACAACTGAAAAAGCAAGAAAAGAAGAATATTATTATCCAACACCTGCTCCAGGAGCT
>JAUXAK010000039.1 GCA_030619955.1 archaeon
AAAAGCTCTTTTCTTGAGCTCTCTAAAAAAGAAATCACAAAATTTACAGAATTTTTACCTTATCTACCAGAAAGCCTTGTCTATAAACTTTGTATAAATGAAGCTGATCCAAAAAAAAGTAAAGATGATTTAACTCTTCACTTTAAAAATCAGAAAAAAATTAAAATAACAAATAATGGCTTAGATAAAAAGCTAGATATTATAATTGTAAATGGATTATCATTCAATAGACATATAGAGTTCGAAGAAATGTATAATTACATAAAACAGTTATTAAACAAAAAATAATTAATAAGAAAATTTTTTTAAAGGTCCTGAGGCATTACTGTGGTTCTTTTGTTTGCCTTAGCTCTTTCTACTGCCCTCTTAAGAATTTCCTCAATTTTTTTATCTAGCTCTTGAGCAAGATTAGCTGAAATCCTCAGCTCCTTAACAACTTGTTTTAGATTTGATTTTATAATCAGGTTTGCCATTTCTACTAATAATTAATCTTTAACTCTAGCTATTTCTTTTTTCCAACAATCTTGTATACTTTACAGCCACATACTGCACACTTTCCTTTTACTGCCCAAACACCTTTTCTTATCTCCACTAATTCAGGGTCTTTAACATCTCTGTTAGTTTTACATCTCATACATCTTGCTGTGTATTTTTTTTCTTCTGCCATGTTTTATTTCCTCCTTTGTTTTATTGACATAAAATCATTTTTATATTTATAAACCTTTTTAAAAAACTGCTGTGTCGCATGGTTATTTTTATATTGTCTATAAGTCAAATTTGATGATTTTTCATTCTCTGGGCTGAACCTGAATTGCACAGCATACAAAACAAAACACAAAGTTGATTTTCTAAACACACTAATCATGATTTTCATAACTTAGAAAAGAATTTAGAAACTTTTTTTAAAATTATTTCTCAGGCTTCATAAAAGGAAAGAAAATAACATCTCTAATACTTGGCGAGTCTGTAAGTAACATAATTAATCTGTCAAGGCCTATGCCTAAGCCTGAGGCAGGAGGCATTCCATATTCTAAAGATTTAATAAAATCAAGATCAAGTCTTTGTGCTTCTGTTTTACCTTTTTTAAAAGCTTCTTCAGCTTTTTTCCAATAAGCTCTTATTTTTTGAGGATCATTTTCTTCACTATAACTATTGCCAAGCTCCCAGCCCATAATGAATGGCTCAAATCTTTCTGTAAATCTTTTGTCTTCTGGCTTTAGCTTTGCAAGTCCGCTAATAGAAGCAGGATAATCATAAATTATTGTTGGCTGAATAAGCTGTGGCTCAACTTTTTCTTCAAAAACTTTGTTAAGAATTTCACCATAATTCTCAGAGTCAGAAACATCAACTTTCAGCTTGAATGCAAGTTTTCTTGCATGATTTTCATTTTCAGTATCAAAATTCTCTCCTGTGTACTTTTTTAAAGCTTCAAGAAAACTTAGTTTCTGCCAGCTACCAAGGTCAAGTTTTTTTCCTTGATAAATAATTTTTGTTGTACCAAGAACTGCTTTTGATATAAAAGCAAACAGCTTTTCACAGAATTTTATATTATCGCGATAATTAGCATAAGCCCACATTGTTTCTACTTGCAGAAATTCAGGATTATGCAACTTATCAATACCTTCATTTCTAAAGTCAGGTGAAAATTCAAAAATTTTGTCATAACCTCCTATAAGCAGCCTCTTAAGATAAAGTTCATTAGAAATGCGAAGATAAAGCTTCATCTTCAGCGCAGCAAGATGAGTTTCAAAGGGCCTTGCATTTGTGCCACCATAAATTGGCTGCAGTATAGGGGTTTCAACTTCTGTAAAGCCATTTTTCACAAGAAATTCACGAATTGCTTGAATGGTTTTTGTTCTAATAATAAAAGTTTCTCTAACTTTAGGGTTCATCATCAAATCTAAATACCTTTTTCTGTATCTTTCTTCTTTATCAGCAAGACCATGCCATTTTTCAGGCAAGGGTACTAAGCTTTTTGTAAGTAGTTCAAGTTTTTTTACAAGAACTGTTATTTCACCCCTAGTTGTTTTGAAAATTGTTCCTTCACAACCAATTATATCACCAGAATCAATATATTTTTTAAAAAAATCACATAATTTTTTGCCAGAAGTACTTTCTTCTATGCAGAGTTGAATTTTTCCACTAGAATCTTGCAAATGAGCAAAATTTATTTTTCCATGAATCCTTGTTGCAAGAACTCTTCCAGCTATACTTACTTTATCTTTTGTTTTTCTACTAGGTTTAAGTTTAGAATATTTTTTCAAAATCTGAGAAGCATAATCCTTAAACTCATATTTATGCTTGTAAGGCTCAACACTTTGTGCTTTAAGCTCTTTAAGTTTTTTCTCCCTCTCTTTTCTTATTTCATCCTCTCTTGTCATTTTTAATATTTCAAATAAGAAAAAGCGATTTAAATATTTAATTCTTTGGCAAAATTTTATAATAAGTTTAGAACCAATAGATTTAAAAATGTTAATAGATCTAAAAAAACATGCTTAAAAAATTGTTACTATTCGTAACTTTAGGATTAACTCTTTCAACTAATGCTATAGCACAAGAAATAATAGGTGTAAAAAGAAAAGTTGAAGGAGGAAACATTGCTGTAGAGGCTTTAGTAAAAGATGCATACCAAAAATGGTTAGGATGCACAATATTCCCAGAAAATGAAGAGACAAAAGTTTTGTATGGAAATGAGATTAATTTAGAAGCAAAATTAGTTACAAAAAAATACAAATTTCAAGGAGCAGACTATGAAGGAGAAAATTATCATTTACTCAGATTTAAATGGCAACCATTAAATTTACTTAAACTTAATTTGATACCATTAATTCCAGGGGGGTATTCTGGAACAGTTGCTTTATGGAATGAAAAAGTAAGCAAAAGAGAATGTGCAAAAAGAAGAGGCGAGCCTTGTAGTTATTGCAAGGATCAAGGTTATCATCTTGAAGGCGAACTTGACAGAGAAAATTTTGAACCAATTAGATATAAATAATGCCTTTATCAGAACATGGGATTAAAAATAAAATTTTAAAAAAAGAATAAAAATTTTTCAAATGAAAAAAAGAAGTTTAAAAAATTTGTTAAAAAATATAGCAATTACTGGAACAACAATTGCAGGGCTAATTACTATTCCTAAATCAATTTCTCCAACTGAAACTCATACTTGTGAATTTTATGGCAGGGAATATGTGTATGCAGAATTTAGAAACTATGCAGGTTATACTGAAATGAACACTGGTATAAAAGATCAAAATTGTAATGGGTTTGTTTATGTCAGAGGCAAGGATTATAGCAACAGGTTTAGAAATGCATGTCTACAAAATGTGTGGCATGATAATAGTTATGATAGAGTCTTTTCATTTTGGAGTTTTAGAATAGCTACAGAAGATAATGAACTCCTTTTCCCATTTACTAAAATAAAAGAGATAGAATTCACAAAAGAAGAAAAATTTCCAGATACATTTATCGAATTAAAAGATGGTACTAAAATAGAAGGAGACTATCTTAACTGTTTTGGAGAAAATGTTATGGATGACCTTTTTCATAAAGCGAGTGGTGTCTCTATTGGAAGAATAAGAAGGATTAAAAAAATAGAATTTGATTAAATTACCCTTTCAGGCTTTAAAACAAAGCCTTGTTGTTTTTTAATTTCTTTTGAGCTGAAAAAAGGTTTTACAAGAGCAATAACTTCATTATTACTAAAAGCAGCAACAATCTGATTTTTTTCAAATTTTCCTTTTATTTTTTTAATTTCTTTTGCAATGAGAAATTTCCCTTGTTTTAATTCTTGTTCAGCTTTTTTTGTAATAAAAATTATTGCTGAAACTTTTTCAATGATTTTTTCTGCTGGAATGATATGTTTTTTACCTAGCTTTTCAATTTTTATTGCCTTTTTTAGAGAAAAAGGCCCTTGTGCTATTCTTCTTAGTGCTGTCATATGTGCACCCACTTTAAGTTCCTTTCCAAGGTCATCAATAATTTTTCTAATATAAGTGCCTTTTTCACATTTGATTCTAAAATCAAAATCTTTTGCTTTTTTTTCTTTAATAATGAAATCATAAATTTCTCTTTGCCTTTCAATTCTTTTTACTCTTGATTTTCTTGGTGGAATTTGTTTTATTTTACCAAGAAATTTTTGCTTAATTATTTGTTTCAGTTTGCTGAGTGCAATATCCTTATGTAAATGGGCTTTTCCTTCATATTCTTTATCAAGTTTATCAAAAAGAGGCATTAGTTTTGTTGCTTTGTTTAGGGCTATTAACAAA
>JAUXAK010000005.1 GCA_030619955.1 archaeon
CTTGTTGATTGCAAGGGTTTTCAAAATACATGGCTTGCCCGAAATAAAGATTATAAACTTGTTATTGTGAGAGGAAAAAATTTGCTTGGCAAATTTTTAGATGTTAATATTGAAAAGGCAAAGCCACATTATTTGTATGGAGAAGTTATGTAATTAAATTGTATAACTAGATCCACTTAATATTTTAATGTTTTAATGTCAAAGAATACTCCCTTTAGTACATTTCTTGTTCCTGGATTAAACTTTGTAAGAATTCTTGTAACAAGGAAAAGTTCCTTCCATGAATGAGGATAAATAAGAAAATCCCATACTTCATGGAGACACAAGTTTAAAAATATTAATACTGTGAAAAGAATATTTGAAGTAAATAAGAAAGCTAGAAATGAGAATAATATACTCATGTCAACTCCATGAAATATCTTAAAAGTGTAACCATAAGACCCGTAACATATACTTTTCCTATAATGCTTAACACTAATCAACTTAGCTAAGATATTGTTAAAAAAATGGTCTATGTCTAAGAGAATGCCTGCAAAGAAACATATAAAAATTAATTTTAAATTTAATCCAAAAGCTAATCCTATTAAACATATTATTAGCGAGAATACAATATATATTGCTTCGTCAATTATTGGGTTATACTTTCCAAATATATTTAAATTATTTAATTGTTTCATGTTTAAATTTATTATCTAATTTTGTAATAATCAGAATTTAAAATATTTTCTTTAAATAGGCGAGCAATTACAATTAGCACAATAAAAAATAAACCAAAGAATAAGATAAAAACAAATAAAAAGATTCTTCTTTTTCACCTCTTTTTATTTTCAAACAGGTTTAAGGTTTAAAGTTTTTAGGTTTGTTTATCCTTTGATCTTAACTTTGTTTAAAGGTGTCATCTTGTCCCAGGTGTGGCTGAAAATCTGTCCTAGTGCTTGTCCAAAAAAAGGACTATTCATCCAAATTCCTAAATCATAATTTGGATGCACTTCTGCGTCATCTAATATCATTAACATCACTTCATTATTGTCTTTTAAGGCAAATCTTGACTTAATTTTTCCATGTCTTACTTCTGCAAACTTGCTAAGATCTTTTGCAACTTTGTAGTTTTTTGGTGTTATTTGTGCAGCTATCTTTATGCTTACCCCTTTTTTCTTTGCCCTCTCAAGTGCACTTCTAAGTGCTTCAAATTTTCTATTAAGGCCTTCTGCTGTTGTTGCAATAATTAAATTTTTTTCAGTGCCTCTTATCATCATGTCCAAATGGTTGTAAACATTGTGTCTTCCTCTGATAGCCCCACTTAAATCAGTTGGCTCTATGTATTTTATGCCTTTGGTATAAAGAGTTGATAACTCACCAAGAACATCAGAAGTCTTTAATTCATCTAATCTCTTAGACATGGTTTTTGCATTTCTCATAACATTTTTCTTTACTCTCTCAACAACTTCAGTTGGTTTTAGTGCAATAAACTTTATTGGCTTTCCTAATTTCATTACAACAAACCCTTTTTTTTCAAGACTTTCCAGAATGTCATAAGTTCTGCTTCTAGGCACTTCACTAATATCACTTAGTTCTCCAGCAGTTGAAACTCCTCGAGATAACAAAGCAGTCCATACTCTCACTTCATATAAATTAAGACCAAAAATCTTTCTTAGCCTGCTCAAAAATTCTTCTTTTACAATCATTTTATTACCGCTTCGTAATTGCTTTATTGTTTTAGTATGGAGTGGTATTTAAAGTTTTCTATGATAAGATATCAATAATGCCAAATATTAGATAAAATACCGAATATTAAATAATATTAAATAATATTTTGACTTGTTTTTCCTTGATTTTTCCCTCGAATTCATGCCTTTTTTTGATTTTTTCTTTTTTATTGATGGCAAGTTTTAAAGCATTGACTTTTTCTTTTATTAGCTTTTCATATTTTTCTATATATGCTTGAAGCTGCTTGTCACAAATTAAAACAAGGTCTATTTTTTGTTCTTTTTTTAATTCAGCTTTTTTTCTTTTTGCTTGTATTAATCTTGTTAATTCTCTTACATAACCTTCTGCTTCAAGTTCTGGAGTGAGTTTTGTGTTTAAAGTTATTTCCAGAATCTTTTTTTCTTTCTCTTTTTTCTTTTCTTTTTCAGCTTTTCTTTTTGGTTTTTTTATTATGATAGTTTTAACATTAACCTGTTTCAGGATAACCTTCTGAAGTTCTGGATTTATCTTTTGGTTGGTTGTTATAGTTAAAGTTGAAAGAGGCCATCTTATGCCAATGCCTGCTTCAGATCTTTTTGCTAGACTTTTTTCTATAATTTCTAGAGCAAAAGTAAAATCTTGTTCAAGTTTTTTATTTATTGCTTTTTTGTCTGCTTTTGGCCATGAGTTTAAATGAATGCTCTCTTGTTTAAGTTTAAATCTTTCTTTTAATTCTTGATAAATTGATTCTGCTATAAAAGGACATACAGGAGAAAAAAGTTTTATGCAGTTAATTAAAGTACTATAAGTTATATAAAGAATTGCTTGTTTTTCTTTTTTTGTTCCTATAGAAGCTTTTTCTCTTATAAGGTGTATATAAACTCTTGAAAGTTCAAGAAATAAAGATTCAACTTTTGTGATAACTTCATCAATGTGGTAAGATTCAAATAACTTTGTTGTCTCTTGTATAATATTATTACATCTTGATAAAATATATTTTTCTTCTACATCTAAAGCTGGTTTTATTTTTTCAGGATTTGTCTTTAGAAGCTCAGCAAGTTCCAAGACATAATTCTTTATATTCCATAAAATGTTTATGTGCCTTTGTTTTTGTTTAGTAGCTTTCCAATTAAAATTAATATTTTCTCCTGCCTTATTTTCGCAAATATAATATCTTAAGAGATCAGCACCATATTTATCAATGACTTCATAAGGTGAGATAATATTTCCAAGATGTTTTGACATTTTTATACCTTGCCAGTCAAGTATCATCCCATGCATATAAACTGCTTTATAACACGGTTTTTTCAAAGCAACAAGAGAACATATCAAAAGCATTGAAAACCATAGTTTAATTTGTTCTGTTGCCTCAAGAATAAAGTCTGCTGGAAAAAATTTATTGAATAAGTCTTTTCTTTTAGGATAATATAAACAATTCCATGAGGTTGTTCCAGAATCAAGCCAAACATCAAGCACATCAGGAATCCTTGACATTTCACTACCACATTTGCATTTTAATTTTATAGAATCTATCCCTGGTTTGTGCAGGTCTTGAGGTATTTTTGTAATAGCTAATTTTTCAAGTTCTTTTCTTGAGCTAACAACAAGAGTATTTTTACATTTATCACACTGCCATATTGGTGCTGGAGTCCCCCAGAACCTTTGTCTTGTAATGCTATTATCTCTTAAAACTTTTATCCATGAATCAAAAGCTTCTTTACCCCATCTTGGAATCCATTTTACTTTTTCATTAGCTTTTAACATTTCTGGTATAAGGTCTTCTATCTTGAGAAACCACTGTTCTGTTGCTCTAAAAATTATTGGATTATGGCAGCGCCAACAAAAAGGATATTCATGTTCAATTTCTGTCTCTGCAAGCAGTGCTTTTTTCTTTTTCAGGAGTTTATTAATTTTTGCATCATCTTTTTTTGCTACAAAACCAGTAAGTGCTCCAAGTTGCTTTATAATACCTTTTTCATCAAGTGTGTTAAAAGCAGGAAGTTTATATTTTTGGCCTATTTCAAAATCTTCTGCACCGCATCCAGGAGCACAATGTACAAGTCCAGAACCTGCTTCTGTTGTTACATATTGTTCAGAAAGCACAATAGTATGAATATTTTTATGTTTCTTTTTTAATTTACTATAAATTTCTTTTAACTCATCTAGAGGATGTTCATATTCTAAGCCAAGAAGTTTTTTACCTTTAAATTCTTCTATAATCTTGAATTTTTTTTCAAATACAGAGCTTAAAACAATATTTGCAATAGCTTTAGCTAAAATCCAGACTTCCTTATCAACCTTAGCTCTGACATATTCAATATCTGGATTAACCATAACTGCAAGATTAAATGGAATTGTCCAAGAAGTTGTTGTCCACAATATTAGATATTCATTTTTTTTGTTTTTTAGCTTGAATTTCAGGAAGATACTTTTTTCTTTTACATTTTTATATTCTAGTTCATGTTTTGCAAGTGCAGTTTCACAGCTTGCACACCAGTGCATAATCTTTTTACTTTTGTAAATCCTATTTGTTTCCCAAGCTTTTTTTATTAGTAGCCATTCACTTTCTATAAACTTATTTGTGATTGGCCAGTATGCATTTTCATAGTCTAGCCAAATGCCTAAACGTAATAAGTCCTTATCCATAAGTTTAGCCATCTTTGAGCTAAAATCTATACAATGCTTTACAAACTTATCAACACTAAATCTTACTATTGCTTCTTTATCTAAAAGCTGAAGTTCTTTTTGCACTGCATTTTCAGTTGGCAAACCATGCATATCATAACCAGCTCTATCCCAAATATTATAACCATTCATTCTTTTGTATCTTAGAATTATGTCTTTCATAGAATTGTTCCATGCCTGGCCAATATGTATTCTACCAGAAGTATAAGGAGGACCTTGTAAAAAATAAAAAGGCTTGCCTTTCTTGTTTTTTTGTTTAACTTTTTTATAAATGCCTTTATCTTGCCAAAATTTTAGAACATTAAGTTCAGTAACCTTAAAATTATACATTTTTTATTTTTCTTTATCTTTCTCTCTTTTTTATATGAATATCTTTTATATGTACTTTTTGTATGGTTTATACAACCAGTATATAAATAATCTCTCTTCTGGTTCTTTTAAATTTTTTTATTAATAAAAGCAAAGAAAAAATTAAAAAATTGCCTTTTTTCAATTATGTTCTATTCAAGTTCTTCCTCTTCTTCATCATAGCTCATAGCACTTGGCGATTCTTCTTCAAATTCTTCTTCATCCCAATTGTTTTCATCTTCATCATCTTCTTTTTCTGGCTCATTAAATTCCAGCTCTTCAAATTCTCCTGCTTTCTGTTTTTTCTTTTGTACTTTCCTTTTTAACATTTTATACCTCTTTATGTTAATTTATATATTTCTAAAAACCCTTTATAAGTTTTATTGTTATGCATCATAGAAGTCAGGAAAAGTCAGAATTTGATCTAAATTTGAGTTTGCATAGGATTTATAAATTATAAGATAAAAAAGATTATATGGCAAAAATAATTAAAAAAATATTAAATGAAACAATTAAAAACTTTAAAGGAGACAAAAATTTAATTTCTGTAACCCCTACGGGAAGCTTCGTTGATATTAACAAAAGATTAGAGAAATTTAATGATTTAGATTTAGTTTTTGTATTTAAAAAAATAAATAAAGGTGTTATAAAAAAATTTGAAAGGTTTATAAATTATTTAAATAAGAGTTTTTCAACTAACCCACTAGGGATTACTTTTACTTTCAAGCAAGGTGGTACAATAAAGATTATGAGTAAAAAACTTAGAACAATTATGCTTCATTTTTTATTATGGTCAAAAAAAGAATATGTAGCTGATTATGCAAATATAGTAAAATTTTCATTTCAACAGAATAAACCTCTTTACGGAAAACCTTTAAAAGAAATTAAAGAGTTTAAACCAAAAAAAAAAGAACTGTTTAGTGAATTTGGTGGAATAACTACTCAGAAAAAAAGAGTAAAAACAGGAATTATTGAATATTTAGATTATAATAAAAAAGGAGAAGTAATGATTAAAAAAATAAAATTAAATCCTAATCAATATCTTGATGCTTTATTTTATTCTGTTCTTAGTATTGCCTATGATCTAGTTTTAGTAAAAGAGAAATACCCTTTTAAAATTGAAGAATCTACAAAAAAGTTCAGTGAAATTTTTTCAATTCCAAATAAAAATTTTCCTAAGGAAATGTTAAAATTAAAAAAAGAATTCAGAAAAGGGAAAAAATTTTCAAAAAAAGAAATTTTAGAGCTTAAAAATAAATCATTACAATTTATAGATCAATGTCTTATTTTACTTTCCAGACAAAAATTTTATTAAATTTTTTTAAATCTTCTTAAGTGTTTCTCTGATAAGCTGGACAGCGTCGATATTTGCACTTAAGCTACTAATGCCTTGCTTTGCAAGGAACCTTGCCATTTCAGGCCTGCTTCCAGCCTGGCCACAGATAGATGTCTTGACATTATATTTTCTGCATACTTGAATTACTTTTGCAAGTTGTTCTAGAACAGCTGGATGCATTTCATCATAAATTCTGGCAAGTTTTTCATTATTCCTGTCAATTCCTAAAGTGAGTTGTGTTAAATCATTTGTTCCAAAACTAATAAAGTTGATTTTTTCTTTACAAAGTTCTTCAATAATTCCGCAAGAAGCAGGTGTTTCAATCATGACACCAAAATCAACCTCCTTACATGGTTCAAACTCAATTGAGTGCATTATTTCTTTAGCTTTTTTTAGCTCGTCAAGATTAATAACAAAAGGAATCATTATTCCAACATTTTTATAGCCTTTCTCATGTAAAAGCTTGATAGCTTTAAACTCAGCTTTTAAAATTTCAGGTTCATCAATTCCTCTTCTGATACCATGCCATCCAATCATGGGATTATCTTCATGAGGCTCTTTATCAGCCCCTTCTAAACTTCTGTATTCATCTGTTCTTATGTCACTTGTTCTGACCCAGACTGGCTTATCTTTAAAAGCTTTTGCTATTTTTTCTATGCCTTCAACTAAAATTTCTATATATTTATCTTGCTGGTTTTTTCTAATATATTCAGTTGGATGCACTCCTGCTTTTGCAATTATAAACTCAATTCTAACAAGACCAACACCATCTGCATTAGTTGCTGCTGCGCGTTCAGCAACATCAGGCAAATCACAATTTACTTTAACAAGCGGCTTGACTTTGACTTCAGCTTCAGGACCAAGAGGAGGAACAACTTTTAAAGGCATTACAGGTTTTTCTTCTTCAACTTTTTCAACTTCAGCTTCTGCAGCTACAGCTTTTGCAGCAGTTTCTGCTTCAGCAACTTTTGCTTCAACTTTTTCTATTTTCTCTTCTGCTTTTTCTGCAACAATAGAACCTTCATAGATTTTGCCATTAGCGCCATCTACTGTTATTATTTGGCCATCTTTTAATACTTCAGTGGCTGTCCTAGTTCCGACAACACAAGGCAAACCAACTTCTCTACTGATGATAGCTGCATGTGCTGTGAGCCCTCCTTCATTTGTAACAATTGCAATAGCTTTTTGCATTGTTACAACCATATCAGGACTTGTCATTCTTGTAACAAGAACATCACCTTTCCTGATTTTTGGTAAATCACTAATAGTATGAATTATTTTTACAACTCCAGAAGCTATTCCAGAGGAAGCAGCTAATCCACTTAACAAAACTTTAGCTTCTTCTTTTAATTCAACTTTTTTAACTTCTTTTTCAATTGTTGTTACTGGCCTGCTTTGCACAATATAAATTTTCCCACCTTCAATTGCCCATTCTATGTCTTGAGGCCATTTATAATGCTCTTCAATTTTTACAGAATGATTTGCTAAGCTTTTTATTTCATAACTATCAAGAACTTGTTGAATCTGAACATCTTCTGGAAGCTCTTTTTTGACAGTTTCTCCCCTGCTATCTCTTAAAAAAGATATTTTTTTCTTTCCAATCCTTTTTTTCTTAAGCTTTAAAGTTTTTTTATTAATTATATAATTATCTGGCTCAATGGCACCAGAAACAATCCCTTCACCAAGACCAAAAACTGCTTCAATAACAATTTCATCTTTAACATTTGTAAGAGGATTTATAGTAAAAGTTACTCCAGATTTTTCTGAATTAATCATTTTTTGAACAACCACAGCAATATAACTTGTTTCATGGCTAAATCCTTTTCTTGTTCTGTAATAAACTGCTCTTGCTGTAAACAAACTTGCCCAGCATTTTTTAATTGCCTTAAGTAAATCTTTGTTGCCTTTGATATTCAAATAAGTTTCTTGCTGCCCTGCAAATGAAGCAACAGCTAAATCTTCTGTTGTAGCAGAACTTCTGACTGCAACAAAACAAGGTTCTTTTGAAGCTGTAATAATTCTAAGAACATCGGCAGAAGCTTCCTCAAGAGTTGCTTTATCAACATTAAGATTTGAATATGCTTCAACAATTTCTTTAGCTAAAGCCTGCGGCATTTCTGCATTAACAATAAGTTCTTGAATTTCTTTTGCCTTGGCATTAAGTTCAGCTGTATTTTCTAAGTCAATTGAATTAACAATTTCAAGAATTTTTTCTTTCTTACCACTTTCTCTCAGAAAATTAGCATATGCTTGAGCAGTAATTATAAATGCAGGCGGAACAGGCATTTCAACATTGTACATCTCAGCAAGATTTGCACCTTTACCTCCAGCTATGGCAATATCTTTCTTGCCTATTTCAGAAAGCCATACTATGTTACGAGAACCATCAACAATTTTTTGAGGTTCACCTTCTTTCCATCTTTCTTTTTCTACTTCTTTTGTTTTTTCTTTTTCCATATCCTCTTTTTTATGTTTTTTCTTTTTATGATTGCTTTTTTAATGAGGATGTTTTGTTTTTTATTTTTTAATTTCTTCAACCACAACTGCTTTTTTACCAGGAAGTTTTGATTTAACTGTTCCAAGTATTTTTCTTACAAAAGAAACAGCCCCTTTGTTGCATGCAACACTGAATATCTTCCCATTTTCTTTGATTCTTGCAGCAACACCTATTGATTTTCCAAAACTTAGCTGCATGCCTGTTTGCATTCTGTCTGCTCCTGCTCCTGTCAGCATTTTATTTTCTCTTAAAATGTGATGAGGATAAGCAACAATAATAAAATAATAATTACCTTTTATTTTTGATTCAAGATGCCTGTTAATAAATTGTCTTGAAGCTTCAAGAGAATTATCCCTGATTTGTACTGGCTGTTTAGCTATTACAGACACTATGAATTTATATTTACCTCCAAGAAAACCAGAGATGTCCCCCATGACAAATTTTACAATCTTCATTGAAGGAATTGTTTTGATATAGCTCTTGCTTTTGACTTTACTTTTTCTTGTGTATGGCCTTTTTTTTGGCACATTATAACATTTACCTTTTCTTAATGCCATTTTTATTTTTTCTTTGCTTTTATTTTATCTATTTTTTTCCTTTTTATCCCTCGTTAATAACAAGAAAGAGTTATTTTTAAAGCTTTTTGAATATCAATAGATGTTAAAATATCAAATATTTAAAAAAATTTCAATTTTTTTTAGAATTTTTATTAAAAAACTGTCTTTTTACTTTACTTTTTAAAAGTCAAACAAATGAATTATCCTAATCATGAATTTTTTAAATACACTGACATCCTTAACAGTTAAAATAAAATCTTTTTTTGTTTCATAGGTTTTGTTATTTTTATCTTTATGCACAAGAGTTGCATGAATTGGGTTTTCACCTATATTAAGTTTCCATGTTTTTATTTTTATGTTTATTGTTTGAATGCCTTTGTCTATTAAAATGCCTTGTTTTTCACTATATTTTTTTTCTGTTGCTTCTATTATCAGCTCTGCACTTGTTTGAGTATTTGATTCTATGATTAACTGAATGTCCTTATCTCCATAATTTGCTTCTTTTGCTTCTTTTTGCATATCAATTTTGATTTCAGGACTTTTTAAAATAACAATATCAATACAGGAAATTCCTAAAACATCTTTTTTTTCTCTTGCAATAGCACATAAAATCAGACATTTCATTATACCCTGATCTTCTGTGTCTTCATTTGTTACAGCCACAATTGCTGCAGGAATCTCTAGTTTTATTTCTTTTTTTTCATTTTTAAAAAGAATAAAATTTTCACATGTATCTTGATTACAAACAGATAATTCTTTTGCAACATTAGCATGATTCTCTACAATGCAATCAATGGTTATATTTTCATAATCATAATAAAAATCTTTAGTAGTTTTACAATAAAAATCAATTTCTTTTTCCTCAAGTCCAGCAGCTGCAACAATTGCTTGTGCTTCTTCTAACTCTATTCTTGTTTTTCCTTTTTCAAATCGTATGGCTGTTGAAACACTATTTTCAAAAATATCTTCTATAGTGATTTGTGCTATACAAGCTTGTTTGCATTTTTTAATATCAACATTTTCAAGATAAATAATAAAAAAAGTTTCTGTTTCATCTAAAGGCTTTAAAAATAAAATTTTTTCAGTTTCACCAAAAACACCTGGAGCAGTTGAAACATGAACAGGCAAGAAAAAATAATAATTATTCAAATTTTTAGCTGTTACCTTGATAGGCAAGTAAGAATAAATAGAGGTAGTATTAAGATAAGGTTCAGCCTTGAGTTCTACAGGAAGATTTATTTTTTCTCCATAATTTTCTATTGTAGTTTCAATTTTCAGTTCTTGTGGTTCTATTTTTCCAATATACCTATATTCTACAGAAGCTTCACCTGCATCTAAACTTTTTTTAAATATTATATGTGTTGCATCAACCCATCCATACTGTCTAAAAGTTATGTCAAAAGGAATCCAACCTTCATCACTTCCTTCACCATCCTCCCCAAGCCAGACTTCTGCCCAAGCATGTTCTCTAAACTCTTTTTCTTTATTTGAATAAGCAACACCACTAACATAACGTGCTGGAATATTCAAAGATCTGACCAAAGCCATAAATAATATTGTATAATGAGAGCAGACACCTTTTTTTTCTTGCATAATCCAACTTGCATTTTCTAATTCTTGATATTCAAGATTATATTCCATGTTCTTCCTAACATATTCAGCAATTCTGTAAATTGTTTCTAAAGCATCATCAGTTGCTAATTGTTGAGCTTTATTTTTAATAAAAGAATCATCAACAGTATAAACAGAAGGCTCAGTAAATTTAATTAATTCTTCAGGAACTGCCTTGAGATTAGAAAGATTTATTTTTTTTGTTTTTTTCTCTATAGAATTTAAAAATATACTTTTTATTCTAGCTTTTACATTAAAATTTATAGTACCTTTTTCATAAAATTCAAAAATTAAGAAATTATCAACAAGCTTTGCCTCTGTTGAATCAAATTCAAGCTCAACTTGTTGTTTTTCATCACTTAATGGAAAAGCTGTTAAATTTATTATAAGTTTTTCAGCATCACTATGAACTGTGCTTGATATTTCCATTAAAAGATCAAGCTCATCTAAAGTTTCTAATCTAGGCTCAAGTTCTGATGCATCTACAAGAAAAGCAAAAACAAAAGAAAAGGCAAGAAAAGCTAAAACTAAAAAAATCCCTTTTGTTTTTTCCATCTCTCTTTTTCTCATTTTTTCCTTTTAATTTTTCTATTTTTCAACCTATCTTTTAATGAAGCGCAGATTAAAGGTAATGCTATAGTTGCATCACAATAAACATCAACAAATTTTGCTTTTTCATGAAGCTTGCCCCATGAAATTCCTTCTTTAAGTGATGCACCGCTACTGCCCCCTGGTTCTTGTCTGTCAGTTGTAATCTGTATCCCGTAAGAAGCAGGTCTTGTAAATTGCATTGTTTGCTGAATAAAATTTTTTGGAACACCTCCGCCTACATAAAAAACAGCTGTCTTTTTTGTTTGCCATGCTATCTCAATAATCTCTGCAATATCTGCAAAAAAATCTAAATTAATTTTTTTCTTTCTAATGGTCTGGCTCCATATCATCAAACCAATTCCAGAATCAGTTAAAGCAGGACAAAAAATCGGCACATTATATTTGTAACAAGTGCTTAAAATGCTTTCTCTGCCTCTTGCTTTTTTTCTGCCTCCTTTTGATAAAATTTGGCCAAGTTTCCATAAAAATTCTCTTGGATTGTTTGCTTTAGAAAGAACATCAAAATGTTTTGTGAAAAAATTTTCTAATCTTAAGTAGGATTTACTTTTCATAAACACATTATAGATTCTGTCAAGACCTTTTTTATGTAGCATAGTATCATTAACTTTTTCATTCCCAATATAATGTTTAAAGCCAATTGCTTCAATAATATCATGAGTTAAATTTGCCCCTGTTATTACAAGGACATCTATGTAACCTTGTTTTATTGCATCAATAACAACTTGTTTCATGCCACCTGGAACCATTGCACCTGCAAGACCAAAAAAGATTTTGCATTTTTCTTTTATAGCTTTTTCTAAAATATTTACAGCCTCTGACAACTTTCTGGAATTAAACCCACAAGAACCAAAACTACTAACAAGTTCATTAACCTTCATTTCATTTTTTATTTTTATATGCTTTACTGGTTTCATCTTTTTTTTAATTTTTAAACTTTTTATATTGATTTGCAAGTTCAAATTTTAATTGAAACATATTTTTTCTTTTCCAATCCCAATTTAAACATGTTTTAATAAGCTCTTCTTTTAAATTTTTAGGATATCTCTTAAATGTTTCAAAAAGTCTGCTTTTAATTTTTTTCTTTGGAGTTTTGCAAATAATATCTTCATATAATTCAGTTATGCCCTCCTCAATATCTCGCCATATTTTTTGTCTTATAGCAATGCTGTGTATAATTTCGTGCCATAATACATATAAGTCATTTGCATTCTGTATTTTTTTCTTCAGGCTGAAACCACTATAAATTATACAAATATCCTTATAGAGTTTAAAAGAACCTGTAGGTTTATATTTTCTTGGTTTTATTTTATCTATTTTCGGAAATGATAAGAATACAATTATCTTTTTGTAAGGATAGCCATTTGTCTTAGTTATTTTAAGAATTCTTTTAAGATAAGTTTTCCCTTCTTGTTCAGTTATTTTCTTTACTTGAACATATTGCTTTTCTAAAATTGATTGGAATTCTTTCCATAATCTTCTAAAATATATATTATCAAAAGTTGAAACATTTTTAATAAGAAATTCATGGCTTTTTCCTTTATTTTCTTCCATAAATTCAAAAAAATTATTTTTTATTTTTCCTAGCTTTTTAGAATACAATTTCTTTTCTTTTTTATATGGCCAATAATAAGAAAGTCTGCTTAGAAAATCATATAAACAATAATTCTTATTAAGTTTCACTTCAATTCTTGGAATTTTCATTGTTAGAGTTATGATAAGATTACTTTTGATCTATTTTGTTGATTTAATTAAATTGTCTCGGAATTTTGGCAGATCAGTTACTTGGAGTGTTGCACCGCATGCATGTTCATGACCTCCGCAAGTGCTTTCAATGCCTTCAAGAGCTTTTTCTGCTAATTTTCTGACATCAATCTTAGCTCTTAAAGAAACATTAACTTTAGTTCCTTTTATATAAGCCACAACCACTATTTTATTAGGATATAAATAAAAAAGTTCATTTGCAAGTTCACTGCTTAAACTAAGTAATCCACCATACTGAAAAAACAGCACTTTTTTATTTTTTTTTACAAATTCTTTTGCCTTATTCAGAATTTTTTCATATTTTCTGTTTATTTGTTTATAACGCCCGTGAATTGATGCTGTTTTTGTTGTTATATCAAGAAGTTCTTTTGGATCTTTTATTATTATCAAGTTTTTCAGCATTTTTACAACCATGCTTGTCCTGTCTAAAAGTGCAAAACTCAACATTTTGATGATTCTGCCAAGTTCTGTTTCATAAAGTGCTCTTGCAGGTTCATTAGTGAAGGTAAAAAGTTCTGGTTTTTCTTTAGAAAAGGTTTCAGCAAATTCAGGAATAAACCAGTCAGCTAAGCATCCAAGCATAGCTATCCATTCATCTCCTTTATGTCTTGTTATTTTATAACACCAGTATGATGTTGGTTCATTGCTAGGGTTCTCATTAACTAAAGGGTTAAAATAATTTACAATTTCATTTGCTTCAAATTCAGGCACAGGATGGTGGTCAATCCATACTAAAGGCATGTTTAGTTCAGCAGCTGCGTCAAGAAAACCTTTTGAAATTATTGGCTTATCAAGTACAAAAATAACATCTGGCTTAAACTCATGTAGCTTTCTTGTATAGGCAACATTAAGATCAGGAAAACTTTTAATAGCAATACCCTTGCCTTTGCTGCAAAATTTCCTTAACAGCAAGAAACTGGCTAAACCATCAACATCATTGTCAAAAAAGAAAAGTGGATTTTGAGCTCTTTCTAAAAATCCCCTAATTTTTTCAAGTTGTTTTTGACTTAGCATCTTAGCATTTTCTTTTGATTTTCAATTTTCAAATTTTAATTTTCAAAAGTTTTCTTAATTCATTAAAAATTATTTCTTCCTCATCTGCCTTTACAACAGCTTTTTTGAATTTAAAAGGCAAATAACTGCAAATTTTTTTCCTAATCCAAGAATTAGCTTCACCAATGCCACCACTAAAAGCAATAATATCTATCTTTTTAAGAGCAGCTTGATAAGCACAAATTTGTTTTGCTATGTTATAACAAAAAAGCTCTAAAGCATCTTTGTTCTTTTTTTGGTTTTTTTGTTTAACAATTTTTTTAACATCTTTTGAGCCAGTTAATCCATAAAGTCCTGAGCTTTCATTAAGTATTTTTTTAGTATTTTTTAAACCAAATTTTTCTACAAACAGCAAGATTATTCCAGGGTCTATGCTGCCAGCCCTTGTTACCATCATAACTCCTTCTAAAGGTGTAAAACCCATGCTTATGTCAAGAGCTTTATTATCTTTTATTGCAGCAATACTGCAACCAGCACCAAGATGACAAGAAATAATGCTTTTATTAGGAAATTTTTGAGCTATATAATGATGGTTTATTCCATGAAAACCATAATGTTTAATATTGTATTTTTTTAATAAGTGTAAAGGCAAAGCATAAGTTGTTGTTTTTTTAGGCAGGTTAGCAAAAAAAGCTGTATCAAAAACAGCAATTTGCTTAACTTGTTTTTTAGCATATTTCTGGCATAATTCTATAACCTTTAGCTCATGGGGATTATGCAATGGTGCAAATTTTTCATATTTTTTAATTTCTCGAATCACAGAATGAATGATAAAACATGTTTTTTTGATGTCGCCTCCGTGAACTATGCGGTGAGCAATGTAATCTGGATCAAATTTTTCAATCAAATTTTTAATTAATTTTTCAATTTTATTTTTTTCATCTTTTTTAAAAGAAGTGTAAAAAATCTTTTTTTCAATAAATCTGCCTTTATAAAAAGCATATTTTAATGTTTCTGAACCAACATTAAAAATTAAAATTTTTTTATTCATTTTATCTTTTTCTCTTTTTGCTCAGCAACCTGCAAAACAGTGATTGCAGCAAGATTAATTATATCATCAACAGAGCATCCTCGTGAAAGATCATTTACCTGCTTATCTAAACCTTGTAAAATAGGACCTAAAGCTTGCCATTTTCCAAGATATTCAACAAGTTTATAGCCTATGTTAGCTGAATCAAGACAAGGAAATATTAATACATTGGCATTACCTTTTATCTTTGCTTTAGGTGATTTTCTTAAAGCAACAGCTGGAACTAAAGCAGCATCAGCTTGAATTTCTCCTTCAACTGTCAGTTTAGGATTTTTCTTTTTTATAATCCTTATAGCTTGCTTTACTTTTTCAGGACCTAAACCTTTTCCAGAGCCATGTGTTGAATATGAAAGTAAAGCTGCTCTTGGCTTTTTTCTTGTAATCAGCTTGAAAGTTTTAGCACTTAACAAAGCAATTTCAGCAAGTTCCTTGCTTGAAGGTTCAGGCTGAGCTGCACAATCTGCAAAAAAGAGAACTTTTTCTTTTTTTCTGTCAGGTAAAATCATTAAAAAAGCTCCATTAATTCTATTTACATTTTTCTTTATAAAATTAAAAGCAAGTTTTAAAGTCAAAACAGTTGAGTGTGTTGCACCAGAAATAACAGCATCTGCTTTTCCTTTATTAAGTAAATGAACTGATTGATTCAGCCTTGATTTAATGTCTCTTTTTTTTAATAAGACAGGGATTGCAATTTTTTCATTATTAATTATTTTTGCTGCTTTTTGGATTCTAGGGTCATTCCCTTCTAGAAAAAGTATCTTTACATTAAGTTTTTTGTTTATAGCTTTAGCCCTCTTTTTAATTTCATTAATCATAAGAATATAAAGAAAACTAAATTTTTAAAAGCTTTCTCTTTTTGGTTTTTATCTTTTTTTTATTTTATCTTGTTTTTCCATTTTATTTTTTAGCTTTTCTTTTAGGTTTTTCTTTCCTATAATTATATTCAACATAGTAATTATTGTTAAAAGGAAAAATTCTATGATTTGTATAGTGTTGTTTGTTGTTCTCAAACCTAAATATTAACTCTAGCTCTAGCCCATCTACTAGAGGAGTCACTTTTTCAGAAGAACTAAGACTAATTTTTTCAATATTATTTAGGGGAATAATTGCCCTTCCATGTTGTACACAATTAGCATATTCTTCTTCAAGCTCTGCTATCCTTTTAAGGCATGTTTTCTTTTTATTTTCTTTTCCCATTTTCATTTACCTCCCACTTATTCTTTATTTTAATTTTATTTACTTTATAGTGGTATTATCAAAATACTATATTTAAATCTTTGTTGTCAGGTTACCTAACGAAACTTTTAAAAAGAAAACTTCCTTAGTAAAATCATGAACAAAGAAATATTAAAGAAAATTGGACTGACCGATTCAGAAATAGAAGTTTATCTTGATTTAGTTAAGCATGGTGAAAGCTTTGCTTCTGAGACAGCTTCAAGAATAAAAATTTCTCGTACTTATGTTTATGATGCTATTCAAAATTTAATAGATAAAGGTTTGATTGTGTATGTTATAAAAAATAATAGAAGATATTTTAAAGCACTTGAAGTTGAAAAACTTCTTGAATATCTTAATGAAAGAAAAACAGAGATGGAAAAACAAAGACAAGATATTTTTAAACTTATTAAAGAGCTAAAAGTTTTTCAAAAACCAATAAAAGAAAAACCTATTGTTGAGATTTTTGAAGGAAAAGAAAGTTTGAAAACTATTTTAAATGATATTGTTAAACAAGGCAAGGAGATTATTGCATGGGGAGCAACAGACAAAATCAAAGATTATCTTCCAAACTGGTTTTTAGAAAGATATATTAAAGAAAAAGCAAGAAAGAGAATAAAAACAAGGCAACTTTATGTTAAAGGAGAAAAAACATTAGAAGGCAAAGGTTATATTAACAAACCTATTACAAAAGAATTCTCAGCCCCTGTAACTTTTGGTGCTTACAGTGATAGAATTATTATTTTCTTTTGGTCAGAAATTCCAATTAC
>JAUXAK010000062.1 GCA_030619955.1 archaeon
GCAAATAAGATTATAAAATCAGTTACTCCTACAGTGACTTTTTCTTTTTCTAGTTTAAGATATTCTTTTCCTATAAAACCAACATAAAAATATTCTTCTTTTTTATCTTCCCCTTCACCTTCTTCAAAATGAAGCTCATCATCAGCCATCACTGTTCTTGTTGTTTTTGTTTTTCCATTATCAATTTGAATTTGTGCTTCAGTATCCTTTAGCGTTAGCTCATGAAATTTGCCCATACAATAAATTCTTACAGAACCTCCATAACCATATTTATTTGTTTCAATATTATTTATTTTACAATCAGAATCAAGGATTTTTTCATTATAGCCAAGCAATTGCTCATTTCCATTTACAATAATTCTTGCACGATTTTCAGGAAATGAAATTTTATCAAGTCTTAAAGTGACTCCAGCACCACAATAAAATCCTGGCAATAGAACTTCTCTTGATGTTTCACCTTCTATTAAGTCAAGAACTGCGAAAGGTGCAGCTCTTGCTGTTGTATATAAAGAAATTTTAGCTTTATTCTCTGTTATTTCTTCAGCTCTTAGATAACCCTTGCCTCTCCAGAAACTATATTTTTTATAATCATTAGACCATTGCTCTGCATCTAACAAAGGCAAAACAATTTGATTTTCATTAATACCATAAGTTCTTGCAATATCATACCTTATCTTTACAGACATATCTGCTTTAACAAAATCAGGCATTTTTGACTCAACAGGTTGTCTTTTTAAATAAATTAATAAATATCCTAAATTACTCATTGTAGGAACTCCTTCTAAACCATATTTTGCTTTTTCAAAATCATAATAACTTAAAGCTGCTCTTGCTGGTAAAAAACTTACAGAAGCTATTTCAGCTGATTTATTTTCAACAGTAGGAATAATACTTTTAATATAAGGAACTTGTATTATTGGATTAATTTTTAATGCAGTTAATCTGCAAAGAACAGGAACTTCTTGCTCTTCTAGTAAATCCGAGCGTACAACAGCAGGATTGCATGCATTTGGTGCTAATTCTATAAGAAAATCCATTGTAGTTTTATTACAATAGTCTTGCTGCCATGCAAATTGTGTCCAGGGATTTATGCCTGCAGTAGGATATAAATATGGTGTACTTTGCTGTTGATAAAATTCAGGAGGTGCTCCTAACTGTGCTTCAACTATATTTACTAAAATTATAGTTGTTAAAGTAACAAATACTAAAAATGAAAATGCTAAAATCATTAAATTTATTTTTTTCATTTTATTCTAATGTAATTTGTAATTCACTCACATCAATTAAAGTATAAACATCTCCTAACTCAAACAGATTTTTTGGTAAGTCAAATAAAGGAATATTAATTCTGATTTTAGAACCTTGATTTAATTCAGGTTCTGTTATTGAAAATTCTGTTTTTCCTCCACCAAACAAAACATTTGTAAAGCTTTCTTCTGGAATGTCAAGTTCAAAACACTCTTCACGCTGCATGCCAAAAATGCCTTGAATACCCCCGGCAGGAACCTTAATACATTTTTCAACTCTCTGCTCTTGCAAAGTTATTGAAGCTTCTTTAAAAGCATAGGCAGTAATATCATAAACACCCTCGCTCAAGCTAATTTGTTTTTGTTCAGGCCAGTAAATACTCATGCTATAGTCTTGT
>JAUXAK010000015.1 GCA_030619955.1 archaeon
TTTGGATAATTCTAATTAACGTTTTAAGGTCACAACTTCTGCCTTTTGAAAAGAAAGTTTAATAAAGAATTAGATTCTAGTTTATTATATGGGATCAAAATTTTTAATTTATGGAATTTTAATATTAGCAGTTATAGGAATTATTTTTATCAGCGGGTGCGTTGAAAAAGAATGTGAAACTGATGTTGATTGTCTAACCAAAACCTGTTTTACATCACAATGTACAGATAATAACTGTATTTATTCTCCTATTTCTGATTGCTGTGGAAATGATAAATGCGAACCTGGCGAGATTTATGAAAATTGTGTAGCTGACTGTCCAAATTGTGATGATAAGAATGATTGTACTATTGATGAATATGATTATCACGAAGAGAAATGCATTAACACACCAATTCTTGATGTAGTTTGCTGTGGTAATGGTGTTTGTGATACAGGAGAGACATATTCAAATTGTGCCAGAGATTGCCCGAACTGTGATGACAAGAATAAGTGCACAGCAGATTCTTATGATCACCATAATAAGGTTTGTATAAACGAGCCAATTGTTCCTTGCTGTGGTAATAAAATTTGTGAAGAAACTGAAACAGTAGCTAGCTGTAGTGAAGATTGTGTTTTAGAAGAAGGGGGGTATGTGTGGATAGCAATGGGTTATATCATAGACGAGGAAGGAGTATTACAAGATGGCTATGGAATTGAAAATTGTTTATCTGATAATGTCTCAATTGTCGAAGTTAAAGGGTATTTCAATGGTAAAGAAGAGAGGGTAATAACAAAAGCAGAGTTGAAGCAACAAAATAAAGAGAAAATATCTCCGGTGTGTGGAAATGTTGATAATCTTGTTGGGTTTGACGAATCATCAGTGCGGTTGCAAAGGGGGGAAAAATATACAGGAAGGATAGAGTTTAGATTTGAGTATAAAGGAAAGTTATTAGAATTTATTGGTGAAACAGAAGGAATCGTAATGACATCTGAGGAGGGTGAGAATATAGCAATTGTACGCAAGAAAGCGCCAAATTGGTATATAAGAAAAGGAGATGTTAAGATAATTGGTTAATTACTGATAACTGATGGGAAGTTTCTGGCAGATGATGTTGAAATTAAACCTATTACTGAGGAAGATGTAATTTATTTCTTTTTATGTTCAAAAACACTTATTTTGTGTTCAAAATTGAATTTATGTGTAAAGCTGTATATATCAAAAGATTTAAATAGTATTATGAATATATATTCTTTATACTAAATGAATATAAATTCAATATAAAATATAATATAGGAGGAAATAAAAAATGCCTGGAATGGATGGAACTGGTCCTCTTGGTTTAGGTCCTGGAACTGGTTGGGGCAGAGGCCCTTGCTTAGCTGGAAGAGGCAGAGGCTTAAGAAGATTTAGAAGACTTTGGAGAAGATGCAGATTTTGGAATCCACAAGTAGGTGGATATTATGACTATGATGACTATGAACCAACAAAAGAAGATGAACCAACCAAAGAAGAAATAAAAGAAGATAGAAAAGCAATTGAAGAAGAAATAAAAGTTTTAGGAAATGAACTAAAGAAGATTCAGGAAAAATTAAAAAGTTTTGAAATAGAAGAATAAATAAGTAAAAGATAAGAAAGCTGGAATAAGAGAAAGAATAAATAGTTAAGATTTTAGTATATAAAACACAATTGAAAATGCCACGAAGAAGACTTAGAAGAAGAATTAGTTTTATGCCTGAAATAAGCCATTTTGCTCCTTTAGGACATGGGCTTTTGCCAGAGGAAATTATCCTAACACTTGATGAGTTTGAAGCTATAAGACTTAAAGATCTTCTAGCTATGGAGCAGGAAAAAGCAGCTGAGCAAATGGGGATTTCACAACCTACTTTTCATCGGCTTATTTTAGGAGCAAGAAAAAAAGTAGCTGATGCTCTTGTAAACAATAAGATAATAAAAATTCAAGGAGGTGATTATGAAATGATAGCTCCAATAAAAGGCAGAGGTTTTGGAGGGCTTGGAAGAGGAATGGGTAGAGGTAGAGGATTAGGTGCAGGTCCTGTTGGTTTTTGTATCTGCCCAAAATGTGGAAACAAACAGCCAAAAGTTCCTAGCTTGCCTTGCACTCAAATAAAATGTAAAAAGTGCGGTGCTTTAATGACAAGAAGCTAAAAAAAGAACAAAATTTAAAAAACAAAAAATTAATTAATTTAGAAGAGATAAAAAACAAAAATAGAATTAAAGAAATAAAAAACAAAATGAAAAAATTATTTTTTATTATATTGCTAATATTATTAGGAATGTTCATGTTCTCGTCAGTGATGTTTGCATCAGCTCAAGAAACAGAAAAAGATGTTTGTGTTGTTTATTTTACAGGTGTTGGTTGCTCTCATTGTGCAAGAACAGATCCTGTTGTTCTTATTAACATTACAAAAGAGCATTCTAATTTTATTGTCATAGAATATGAAATTTATCATCAAAAAGAAAATGCTCCTCTTATCTTAGATTATAATTCAAAATATAATACTGGCTTGGGCATTCCTTTAATAATTTTTGAACATGATTATAAGGTTGGAGACTCGCCTATTTTACAAAACATTAATAGCCTGCTTGAAAAATCAAGCAAATGTCTTTTGCTAGATGGCTCTGCTAGTTTTAGTGAAATTGATATAACCAAATTGCCAGGAAAACCAAAGCTATGGGTAGCTGAAAGAATTTTAATAAAAACAACAGGAGGAAATAATAATCAGTTGTTAAAAAGTTTATTAACAATTGCTGAAGAAAATCTTTCATCTGTTGTTAAGGATATAAATTATAAAGTTGTTGAGCCAGAAAAAGTTGCTCTTTCTGGAAAAAATGTTGAATTTGAAAATGCAATTCAGATTAATGGCTGGATTTTTCAATGGAATGGCAAAGCAATAGAAACAGGCAAATGCCCTTCATGTCCAGAACCAGGTGAATGGAGCGAATGCGTAAATGAAACAAAAACAAGAACAAATTACAAATGTTCAGAAGAGACTGATTTCAAATGTGTTTCTTATATTGAAATTACAGAATGTGAAGTTGAAAATGGCGAAGGGGTTGAAAAACTAACCATGGCTAAACTTATTTCTTTAGCTGCAGTAGACGCCATAAACCCTTGTGCATTAGCTGTTTTGACATTAATGTTAATAGCAATCCTAAGTTATAATCCAAGAAAGAAGAGAAACATTTTACTTGCAGGACTTGCTTTTACATTTTCTGTTTTTATTATGTATTTATTTTATGGCTTAGTTATAATAAAATTTTTTCAGATTGTTCAAGCTTTAACTGCTATTAGGATATGGCTTTACAAAATTCTTGGTGTTGGTGCCATGATCCTAGGAGTTTTAAATATAAAAGATTTTATTAAATACAGGCCAGGAGGTATTTGTACTGAAATGCCTCTTAAAATGAGACCAAAAGTTCAAAAAATAATTTCAGGTATAACATCACCAAAAGGAGCTTTTTGTGTTGGCATTTTTGTAACCCTTTTTCTTTTACCTTGCACAATAGGACCTTATATCATAGCAGGAGGTATTTTATCTGCTCTTGAACTAATAAAAACAATTCCACCTTTACTTCTTTATAATTTAATTTTTGTGCTGCCAATGTTAATAATAACTATAGCAGTATATAGTGGATTTGCAAAAATTGAGGATGTTAGCGGATGGAAAGAAAAAAACATAAGAACTTTGCATTTAATTGCAGGCATTATAATGTTTGCCTTAGGTTTAGCAATGACAGCAGGATGGGTGTAAAGTAAATTTTATAAACATATTTGAAGATGATAAAGATGTCAAAGGTGGCAAAATACTTAAATAATAATATTGAAAATAATAACAATCTAAAAAGGAGGTAAGAGTTAAATGTTATCAAAAATACCAGAAAATCTTGCAAAAGTTTCCAAGGATAAAATTGATATGGAAATCCTAAGGATAGGAATGATTGCAGAACTTGATGCTGTAAATCTTTATGAACAGCTAGAAGCTATGACAGACAACAGAAATATTAAAAAAATACTTTCAGACATAGCAAAAGAAGAAAAAACACATATTGGCGAATTCCAGGCTTTGCTTTTAAAGCAGGATTCTGAGCAAGTTGCAGAGCTAGAATCAGGCAAAAAAGAAGTTGAAGAGCTAACAGATTAGGTTTTAGTTTTTAATAAAAAGTTCAAAGTTCTTAACAATATCTTTTCTTTCAGGCATTACTAATTAAATTTCTTTTCATTTTTTAAAGTAATAGAAACAGAAAAAGAAGATTTATAAATTATGAAAGATTTCATTTATAATAAAATGAAAAAGAGGTTTGAACTAATAGTTTCATGTTCTGGTGCAAAAAAGATTATTTTTCCTTATTTAAGAAAAGACAAACAAAAGTGTTTTAAATTGAACTTTTTTTATAAATCAAAGAAAAAAGAGAAAAAACAAAAACAGAAAAAATGAAAATAGCAATTAATGGTTTTGGTAGAATAGGAAGACAGTTATTTCAAGCAGCTCTTGAGCATGGCTTGAAAGTAGATTGGGTTATTAATGATTTAAGTTCTGCTGATAACCTTGCTTACTTGCTTAAACATGATACAATTCAAAAAGGAAAGCATTTAGATATTAGGGTTAAAGGAAATAATATTTTAATTAACAACAAAGCTATAAAAGTTTTTAATAAACAAAATATTAAAGAACTGCCCTGGAAAAAAGAGAAAGTTGATATAGTTGCAGAATGTACTGGTGTTTTTACAAAAAGAGAAGATGCAGCAAAGCATCTTAATTCAGGTGCAAAGAAAGTATTAATTTCAGCTCCAACAACAAATCCTGATATTAACATTATTTATGGCATAAATGAAAAACAGCTTAAACCAAAACATAAAATTGTTTCAACTTTAAGCTGCACAACTAACTGTGTCGTGCCCCTTGCTTTTGTACTACATAAAGCTTTTGGAATCGAGCAAGCTATTATGATTACAGTTCATGCTATAACAGCTGATCAAAAACTAGTAGACGGAATTCATCGCAAAGATTGGAGAAGAGGCAGAGCAGCAGCTTGGAATATAGTGCCTACAACAACAGGAGCAGCAAAATGTATAGCTCTGGCAATTCCAGAGTTAAAAGATAAGGTTGATGGCTATGCTCTTAGAGTTCCAGTCCTTACAGGCTCTTATGTAAGTTTAATTGCTCAGCTAAAGCATAAAGCAAGTGCTGAAGCTATAAATAAAACATTTAAACAAGCAGCTCAAAGCAAGTTAAAAGCTATTTTAGACTACTCAACTGAACCTCTTGTTTCTTCTGATGTTATTCATAATCCTAAATCAGCTATCTTTGATTCATCAATGACTAAAGTTCAAGATAAGCTCGTTAATATATGTGGTTGGTATGATAATGAATGGGGCTACTCCTTTAGAATGGTTGATGTGTTAAAATTAATGCTAAAGCAGCTTTAGAATGCTAACTTTAAGTAACATCAGAGTTAATAATAAAATAGTTTTAATTAGAATAGACATAAATTCCTCTATAATTAATAATAAAATCCAGTGCAATGATCGCTTTGTTGAGCATGCAAAAACAATAAAATATTTATTAAAAAAGAAAGCAAAAGTAGTTATCCTTGCACATCAGGGTAGAAAAGGAAAAGAAGATTTTACTAACTTAAAACAGCATGCCAAAATTCTTTCGATGCTTGTTAAAAAAAAGGTTAAGTATGTTAACGATTTATTCGGGAAGAAAGCAATAGAAGAAATAAAAAAACTCAAACCAGGACAAGCAATTCTGCTGCAGAATGTTAGACAGTACAATGAAGAAACAAAAAATCTCAGTGCAGAGGAACATGCAAAATCAAAATTTGTAAAAAATCTTATTCCTTTTGTTGATGTTTTTGTTCTTGATGCTTTTTCAATTGCTCATAGAAACCATGCATCTGTAGTAGGTTTTACTAAAGCTATAAAATCATATGCTGGTCCAGTTCTTGAAAAAGAGCTTAAAAAATTAGAAAAATTAAAAAATAAATTAAAAAACAAAAAAGGAAAAACAACATACATACTTGCAGGAGCAAAACCAGAAGAAAATATCTTATTACTAAAACAAGCTCTAAAACAAAAAGCAATTATTTTGTTAGGAGGAACCTTCTGTCTTTTATATTTAGCAGCACAAGGAAAAAAATTAGGAAAATCAGATGAATTACTAGAGAAACATAAAAATATCCTAAAAAAAATTAAAAAAATAAAAACCAAAAATATTTTCTTACCAATTGATTTTGCAATTGAAGATAAAGGAAAAAGAAAAGAAATCAATTTAAATGAATCACCAATTAATAAACCACTTTTTGATATTGGTAAAAAAACTATTAAATTATATCAGGAAAAAATAAAAAAAGCTAAAATAATCATTGTTAAAGGTCCTCTTGGTATGTATGAAAATAAATATTTTGCTCTTGCAACAAAAGAAATTTATAAAGCTATAGCATCATCAAAAGCTTTTAGTGTTGTTGGTGGTGGCAACACAATAGATGCCATAACAAGATTTAAAATACCAAAGAAAAAATTTTCATACCTTAGTTTAGGAGGCGGTGCACTACTTGAATATCTTTCTGGCAAGAAGCTTCCAGGTTTAGTAGCTTTAGAAAATAAAAATTAATATAAAAGTGTATTTAAAATATTAATTAAGAAAATTAAATTTTCTTAAATCTATTTTTAAGTTTTTTTAAAACTTCAGGCAAAGTCGTATATTCCATTTCATCACTAGGAAGCCTGTGGGGTTCAAAAGGCCCGTGCTTTCTTATATAATCTGCCATAACATTTGCTTCTTGTCTTGTTTTATCAAAACCAGGATCATCAAACAAGTCATTAGGCCCAATAAGTTTGCCATTACTAATTTGAAAACCTAATGCCATGACTCTTGGCGGACCATCAAATCTTGTGCATTTAGCATTTTTTTCAGCTACAGGTATAAAAGGGCCGTGATGGCTTCCTCTCATCCATCCAGCTACCATAAAAGGAAAAGCAAATGGCTCAAGAACTTCACCAACAGCTGGAAAACCAGACTGAGCTCTTACTATACAAACAGGGTCATCTTTTCCAACATATCTTCCAGCCAACTTACTCAGTTTTTCAATACTTGATGTTGCTGCAATTTCTCCTTTTTTTGTATAAACATTTTTTAGAATATATCTTGAAGGTGCACCAATTAATGCTAATAAGTCATAAACCTCTTCTGGACAGCTTAACAACACTTTTTTATTTTTAAGAACATCTAAAACTTCAAACTTAAAGCCACTATGCAGTTTAGGATCTATGACTAAACCAGATGTATTAAAAGGATCTGCAAAAATTTTATAAAGTGGAAAGTTCCAAGAACCAGCCTCTGTTTTATCTGCCATAAAAACGATTATAGGATCACTGGGTCTTTCATTAAATTCCATTTCAGCAACACCAGGTCCTTGCCCTTTAATATTTCCAGAAAAAGTCTTAACAAGTAAATCCTGACCAGCAGCATAAAGCTTCATTTTTTTTGCTTTTTCAGCTGCTTTCATAAAGGTTTGCCAAGCAAGTTTGTGAATGACTTTATTATTTATACCTTTTCTATGCACTATAATTAACTCAAGGTCATCTCCACAATGTGTAACATAAAAATCCTCTATGTCTCTTGACTTAGCCAGCTCTTTTTTTGCTATATCAATCGAAGTAGGATGTACTATAGAATGGCCGACTAAACTACCAATATCAGCTTTTATAACACTTAAGGTTATTTTCATTTTTTACCTCTTTTCACTTTTTATAAACTTTTATAAATTAAAAATTACTAACTATATAAAAGTTACGGAAAAAGATGGTAAAAAAACTAAAACTAATAACTATTATAAATTTCAAAACATATAAAGAGGCAACTGGTGCAAGAGCTTTGAAACTTGCCCAAGTCTGCGAAAAAGTAAGTAAAAAAACTAAAGTAAAAATTATAGTGGCTGTTCAGGCAACTGACATTTCTGTAGCAAAAAAAATAAAAATTCCTGTTCTTGCTCAACATGTTGACTACTTTGAACAAGGTAGGCATACAGGAAAAATCTTACCAGAGGTAATAAAAGAAGCTGGTGCAGTCGGCACTTTAGTCAATCATTCTGAAAATAAGTTGCCTTTAAAAACAATAAAAAAAATAATAAAAAGATGCAAAGTTCTTAACTTATTAACAATAGTTTGTGCTTCTTCTGTTCAGCAAGCAAGGCAAATTGCTAAACTTAAACCATATGCTATGGCATATGAAGTTCCAGAATTAATTGCAACAGGAAAATCTATTACTAAAATAAAACCAGATTCTGTAAAAGCCTTTGCTTCATTGTTTAAAAAAACAAGAATTATTCCTTTGTGTGGTGCAGGAATTTCTTCTCATGAAGATGTAAAACTTGCATTAAAACTTGGATGTAAAGGTGTTTTAGTTTCTTCTGCTAGTGTTAAGGCAAAAAATCAAGAAAAAGTATTAAGAGAATTTATTTTAGGTATTTAAGATTATTTGCAAGCCCTACTAACAATTTTTTGTATTTCTGGAATTAAATCTGAAGCTATTAACGCAGCTTTTTTTTCTTTTGCTGCTAAATCACCTGCCTTACCATTTATGTAAGCAGCAGCCCCAGTAGCTGTGAAAGGGTCTATGTGCTGGGCAAGTAATGAACCAAGAATTCCTGCTAAAGTGTCGCCTGTTCCACCAACAGTCATATAAGAATTTCCTGTTTTATTTATTGCAATTTTTTTGCCATCTGAAATTATGTCTGGATTGCCTTTAAGCAAAATTATTATATTAAGTTTTGTAGCTTGTTCCTTAATGATTTTTATTTTTTCTTTTAAAGACAAATTTTCAACTTTTTTTCCTGTTAAAATATAAAACTCATAAGCATGAGGTGTTATAACAAAATTTTTTCTTAAAACTTTTTTGTTTTTCACAACAGCGTAGATAGCGTCAGCATCTATTACACATGGTAAGTTTATTTTTTTTAAAAATGCCAAAATAGTTTCAAGAGTTTCTCTTTTTCTTTCAAGACCCCCACCAATTACAGCAGCTGTTTTGTTTTTTGCTAGTTTTAAAAGTTTCTTTAAATGTGCTTTTTTAATGGAGTCTCCTTCTAAAGGATATGTAATCATATCTGGAGAAAAACTTGCAATAATATCTGCTGCCCTGCGAGGTGCAGCAACTTCTACAACATCAGCTCCGCAGCGATAAGCAGCCATAGCTAAAGCTGCTAAGGTATTAAAAGCAGGACTTCCAGAATACTTTTTGCTGCCACCAATAATGAGCAAAGCACCAAAATCATATTTATGTGCTATAACTTTTCTTTTTTTGTAAATTTTTTTTAATATGCTTTTGTCAATAATCATTCTTTTTAATAAATTAAGCTGATTCAAATTACAAAATTGTTGTCCAGCCACCGTCAATGTTTATTACATTTCCAGTCATATAGCTACTTGCTTTACTTGCTAAAAAAATAGCTGCTCCTGCAATTTCTTCTGGCTTGCCTGCTCTGCTTAAAGGCACTTTTACCTTTACCATTTCTAAAAATTTTTTATTTGCTAAAAAATCTTTAGTCATAGCTGTTTCAATTACTCCTGGTGCTATTGCATTAACTCTTATGTTATGTTTTGCCCAGTCACATCCTAAACTTTCTGTTAATAAAATCACTCCTCCCTTACTTGAATTATAGGCAGCAGCTTGTGCAAATGCAATTTCTCCTGCTATTGAAGCAATGTTAATTATTTTCCCTTGTTTTCGTTTTATCATTTCTCTGCCCACTGCTTGAGCACATAAAAAATAACCCTTAAGATTAATTGCCATAACTTTATCCCAATCAGCTTCGCTTATATTTTCTGGCTCAGCTGTTTTAAGAATGCCTGCATTGTTAACAAGTATATCAATTTTTCTAAAGTGTTGTATTGTTTTTCTAACCATCTTATCAATTTCTCTTTTTTTTGTTACATCAACTTTTACTACAATTGCTTTTCTTCCAAGTTTTTCTATTTCACCTGCTGTTTGTTCTGCTTCTCTCAATGAGATGTCTGCAATAACAATATTTGCACCAAAATTAGCTAATCCTAGAGCTATGGCCTTTCCTATACCTCTTGCTCCTCCTGTGACAATTGCTACTTGATCAGTTAAATCAAAAATTTCCTTCATTCTTACCTCTTTATTTATTCCATGAATTAAGTTAAGTTTTTAAAGTTTATGCCCTATTAATTTAAAAAGAGGCATTTCCAAAAAATGGAACTTAAAAAAATTAAAAAGACAAAAGTTTTTCCTGTGATAATAGAAAAAAATCTCTCTCAACCATATTTCCAGCGTGGTAGATACCATTTTTTAATATATTCTTTAGATGGTTCTGTTAATGGTGAAAAAGCAGGCTTTTACATTCCACCTGTTATTTTTTTTGATGAACTTAAGTTTTATATTAAAAAAAATAAAAAATTTTATAATCTGCATAGCCATATAAAAAAAGTAAAAATAAATATTCATAATACAGTTCATTATTTTAAATTTAATAATACAAACATAAAGATAACTTATTTTGTTCCAGAAGATTTCACAGGGTTACAGATTTTTGTAAAAGCTAATAAAAAAATTACTTTGATTATTGAACCAAAATTTTCTTTTAATTATGTATGGCATGAAAATCCTATTAAAGAATTTACAGTTTTTAGCAAAAATAACTGTATTTATGCTCAGAGCAACTTTGATTCAAAAATAGGCTGTATGTTTAA
>JAUXAK010000047.1 GCA_030619955.1 archaeon
AAAAAGTTTTTTTGCAAGTTTTATCCTTTCTTTTATTGACATTGTTAAACTAAGATTAACATCAGCAATGCCTGTTTTTCCAGTATATTCTGCAAGTTCCCATTCTGTTATTCCAAGTAGTCTGGAAGTTTCAGCTCTTGAAATTCCATGCTCATATAACCTGGAAGCTTTATTGACTTGTGCCCGACGGAAAACATCCTGGACATAAAGTTTTAAATGTCCCCCAAGCGCATTAACAGCTTTTCTTATGTTTTGCATATCCTCATGAAATTCCTTTATTTTCTTTTTTTCAAGATGTTCTATAGCTTTATCAATATCTTTACTAATTCTAGAAAAGAAAGCTGGCCATTCAGTATATTGTGTATATTTTTTTCTCTCAATAATCTTACTTAAGGCATAAATTGTTACTGCTATAGCAACAGCATCACGACTTTTATAAATAGAAGCAGTATGTACTGTCCTGTTTGACATGTCCTTAAGAAGCAGAACATCCTCTGTTTTGAGAGCTTTTCGTGTATTTTTTAAGATAATAAGAAAATTCTTTCTTTCATCCTCTCTTTCTAATATGCTAGCCATGTTTTTATTTGGAGAATGTTTTATTTAAAGGTTTTGAAAAATGATTAAAAAAGTTTAAAAGAGAATGTAACTTAATAATAAAATGCCAAAAAGAAGTATAGGAAAGAAAAAAAAATTGGGTGTAAGTGTAGAGAAAGATAAGTTTAGTGAATGGTATACCCAAACAATTATTAAAGCAGATTTAGTTGACTACAGTCCTGTATCTGGCTGTTTAATTTTCAAACCTATGGGATATGCAATATGGGAAATAATAAAAGATGAAACAGATAAAAGATTTAAAAAGTTAGGTATAAAAAATGTTTATTTTCCTTTATTTATTCCAGAATCTTTGCTTAAAAAAGAAGCAGCTCATTTGAAAGGTTTTTCTCCAGAAGTTGCTTGGGTAACAGAAGTTGGAAAAACAAAATTAACTGAAAAGCTCGCAATTAGACCAACATCAGAAACCATAATGTATAGTTCTTATGCAAAGTGGATAAGAAGTTGGAGAGACTTGCCTCTAAGACTTAACCAATGGAATAATGTTGTAAGATGGGAATTTAGACATCCAATTCCATTTCTTCGAACAAGAGAGTTTTTATGGAATGAAGGCCATACAGTTTTTGCATCAAAAGAAGAAGCACTGAAAGAAGAAAAAGAAATTTTTGGGATTTATAATGAAATTTTAAGAGATTATATGGCTGTTTCTGGTTTCATAAGCAAAAAAACAGAAACAGAAAAATTTGCTGGTGCAGAATTTACTAAAGCTATTGAATGCCTACTTCCTAACGGCAGAGTTGTCCAAGGTCCTGATTTTCATCATGATGGTCAAATATTTTCTAAAGCATTTGGAATAAAATTCCTAAATAAAAATGGCAAGGAAGAATATGCATGGCAGAATACTTGGGCTATCACAACAAGAATGATAGGAATTATGCTCGCAATTCATGGAGACAATAAAGGTTTAATCATTCCTCCAAGGGTTGCTCCAATTCAAGTAGTGATTGTGCCTATATTTTTTGAAAAAAGCAAAGGAAAAGTTCTTAAGAAAGCAAAAGAACTTGAAAAAAAATTCAACAAATTTAGAGTTTTTTTAGATAGCAGAGAGGAGTATACCCCTGGATATAAATTTAATGATTGGGAAATGAAAGGTGTTCCAATAAGAATAGAATTAGGACCAAAAGATATTGAAAAAAATCAAGTCATAGTTGTAAGAAGGGACAACGGAAAAAAAGAAATTGTAAAAATAAAGAACTTAGATAAGAAAACTAAAGAAGTTCTAGATGATATCCACAATGTTTTGCTTAGAAGGTCAAAAGAAATGTTGAAAAAAGGAACCATGCAAGTCAAAAGTATGAATGAATTAATCAAAGGAATAAAAAATAAAAAAATGATAATTAGTGAATGGTGTGGTAATAAAGAATGTGAAGATTGGATTAAAGCTAAAACAGGTGGTGTTAAAATTATAGGTATTAATGAATCAGCTAAGGCAAAAGGCAAATGTGTTTATTGTGGCAAGAAAGCTAAATATGTTGTTTATATTGCAAAAAGCTATTGATTTTTAAATTAATTCTAAATCCAAATTTAATATGATAAGAAAAAAAGAAAAAATAATTGCTCAAGGTGCAGAAGCTTTGCTTATTAAAAAAAATGGCATTCTTTTAAAAAAGAGGATAAAAAAAAGTTACAGACATAGCCAACTTGATTTGCTGCTTAGAGCCAGCAGAATAAGAAAAGAAGCAAGATTACTTAAAAAATTAGCCCAAGTCATTCCTGTTCCAAAAATTAAGGCAGTTGATGGCATGGTTAAAAAGCCTCTTGGCATTGAAACTGAAATTGAAATGGAATTTATACAAGGCAAATTATTGAGCCAGTGGCTTGATAAATTTTCTTTGGCTGATGCTTTAAAAGTCTGTGAAAAAATAGGTAAAAATATGGCTTTAATTCATGATCTTGATATTATTCATGGAGATTTGACCACTAGTAACGTGATTCTAAAAGACAGAAAGGAAAAGAAAGGAAAAAAAGGCAAGCAAATTTATTTTATTGACTTTGGTTTAGGATTTCATTCAACTAGAGCAGAAGATAAAGCTGTTGATTTACATCTATTGAGAGAAGCTTTAGAAGCAAAGCACTTTGAGAGATGGCAAGATTATTTTAAAGCTGTGTTAAAGGGCTATAAAAACTCAAAAAATGCTGTTTTTGTTATCGAAAGGCTTAAAAAGGTTGAAGCACGGGGTAGATATAAGGGAAAAGGAAAGGCTAAAGGTAAGAAAAAGCTATTAATTCCATAAATTATCATAAAATTTATATAATTTACTTAATGTTAAAAAACAATGGGCAGAGTGAAAAGTTTGGCAGTAAAGAGAACAACAAGAAAGCTGTTAGAAGAGCATCCAGATATTTTTACAGCTGACTTTGAAAAAAATAAACAAATATTAACCAAAATACTTGAAACAGACAAAAGAACTAAAAATAGTATAGCTGGATACATCACAAGGTTAGTTAAAAAAGAAAAACAAAAGTAATCATGCTAAGCACAAGCATTGTAACTGCTTAGAACAAAAATAACCAAAAACTAAATTGAAACTAAAATTGCAGGGAGGTAAAAAGTAAAATGGCAGAAAAACCAAAGACAGAAGAAAACACAATTTTTATTGGGGGAAAGCCCTTTATGAATTATGTGACTGGTGTAGTGATGCAGTTTACAACAAAAGGTGCAAAGGAAGTTATAATTAAGGCAAGAGGCAAGTTTATTGCAAGAGCAGTAGATGTTGCTGAAGTATCAACAAAGCGCTTCCTTAAGGAACATCACATAGTTGTAAAAGATATAAAAATAAACAGTGAAGAATTTGAAAACAAAGAAGGTAAAAAGGTTAATGTCTCAACAATTGACATAACACTGATTAAGAAATAAATTAGGCCAGTTTGTTTTTTATTTTTTTTCTTTTTTTGTATTTTTCTTTTTTTTATTTTTTATTTTAAAAACTATAAATCCTTCTTTTTCTTTTTGACATT
>JAUXAK010000054.1 GCA_030619955.1 archaeon
CCCCTACCCGTCATTAGCTTGTTAAGCTATTACCTCAACAACAACTTGATAGGCCGCAGCCCCATCCTTAAACCTTGCGTTTCAGGGAAGGCGCATTCCAGCCTCCTTCCCCTATCCTGGATTAGCTTCAGTTTCCCGAAATTGTCCAGGGCTTAAGGTTAGGTTAGCTACGTGTTACTCAGCAGTTTGCCCAGCATTTTCTATTTCCGAGGAAACAAAAAACCTGTAACTTGCATGGCTTAATCGGATCTTGATAGCAGCACTCTCCAGCAGGATCAACTGGAATTTTGTTACAAGACAAAATATCTAAAAACAATAAGAATCACGAGAAAACATACTGAGCTGCCCAGCATCATACCTTAATTTCTGGCATGAATATAACTATTAAGGCACTCATTTCTAACATTTTATTAAAAATAAGAGAGCCTTTTCTTTATAAATTTTTCGGCGAAAATTTAGCAAAGTATTTTGAAATTTTGCTGATAAGTCCCTTTATCTTTTCTTTTCTTGAATTATAAATATATCTTATTTTTTTTGGGTCATCTCCTCTTTTCAAGCCATAAAAATAATAATGGCAAAGCCATTCTTGAATTATTTCATGTAATTTTAATTTGTGTAATTCTTTTAGATTTCGTGCTGTTGGAACACCAACGAACTCATTTGAATAAGGATCAAAAAATTTTCTAAAAATATGTTTACATCTTTTAACATGAAAATCTGATGTTACATTATTAAACTTTTTAAAACCATATTCTTTAGCTTTTTCTTTTTGCTTGTAAGCAGTTTCACAAGTATTACGCGCATAAATTATTATTGGATGAATTTGTTCAATTTCATCTATAAAAGGCTTTAATCTTGGATCATTTGGCCAATCACCTTCAAACTTAGGATCATGTTTTTCTTTAGTATTAAAGCCATTAAAAATAAATTCATTTCCTTTACCTTGATACCAAAGTTCAAGAGCCTTACGAATACGGGGATCTGTATGAACATAATTTCCACTTAATACACCAATAATATCATATTTTTCTTTTACCATTTTATCACTAAAATATAATAGTAATAGAACTTTAAAAAGCTTTCTTTTTGTCACTATCTATCAGTAGTGGAAGAAATATTTAAGCAACTTTTTCTAAATATTTTCATGATTTTATATGAACCAGTAAAAATCTTGTTCAAAGCAGGGCCTTTTTCAATTCATTCTTGGGGTTTTATGCTTGCTATTGCATTTCTTGTAGCTTTTTTCCTTGTTCTTAGAGAAGCTAAAAAAAAGAAAATTAATACAAACCATGTTTATGTTATTTCTTTGCTACTTCTTGTCGGCACACTTGTAGGACCTCGTTTGTTTTATGTTTTTGAACATCTTAGCTATTATCTTTCAAGCCCTTTGGAAATTTTTGCAATATGGCAAGGCGGAGAAACAAGTTATGGAGCTTTTCTTGGTCTGTTGTTTGTATGGCTTTATGTTAAAAAACAAAAATTAAAGTTTCTTGAAATTCTTGATTTGTTTGTCCCTTATATTGTTTTAGCTATGGCTATAACAAGAATTGGTTGTTTCCTTAACTGGTGTTGTTATGGTATACAAAGCAATTTACCTTGGGCAATTCAAGTTTCAAATGATGTTTCAAGACATCCTACACAAATTTATATGTTTCTTGTTAATTTAATGATATTTATTCTTCTTATTAATTTTAAAAAGATAAGGCAAAACAGGAAAACTAAAAGAACAAGGTTTAATTTACTTATTAAAAAACCAGCATCGCTTTTCTTTTTATTTTTACTGGTTTATTCTTTTGTCAGATTTTTTATTGACTTTTTGCGAGAATATGAATATACAATATTTGGCCTGGCACTTTCCCAATGGCTTTGTATTGCAATATTTGTTTTTGCTATTATTTTTTTAAAAGCTAGAACTAAAACAACACATTAAAAAAACATTAAAACCAAACATCTTCATTAGGTTTTCTTGTTTTAATTTCTTCTTTTATAACCTTGCTGGTTTTTTTATAGCCTTCTAGAGCTCCAATTTCACAAAGATAACAACTTGGATCAACAAGGGGTATGCAACCAGGCTTTAAGGGTTTACTTGGATGCTTGGTGAAATATCTAATGCCCTGAGTTCTTATATATCTATCAAAAGTTCTTATATCCCTTAACTGCTTAATGTCTTCTACAGATTCTTTTTCTAATCCATCAATTTCTTTTATTTTACCTGTTTCCTTTATTTCATCAAGGGCTACTTTTTTTCTGTCTTTTTCTATATCCCTAGTATATTCTAT
>JAUXAK010000036.1 GCA_030619955.1 archaeon
AAAGAAGGAATTAAATCAATTTTAGAGGATATTTTAAAAACAAAAAAAGATTTTGTTGCTTTTGGAGCTGAAGGTAAGTTTAAAGATATTTTTAAATGGTATTTTGATAATTGGCAAAAAAGAAGAACAAAAGCAAAAATAAAGACAAGGATAATTTATTCTGCAAAATTAAGAGGCAAAAGACCAACAAAAGAACAAAAACTAACAAAAGTTAAATTTCTATTAGAAAGATTTGAATTTCCTTCAACAATTATAGTCTATGGAAATAAAGTCGCTATAATAATCTGGGAACCTCAACCAACAGGTTTTGTTTTGGAAAGTGGAAAAGCTGTAAAGAGTTTTATGAATTATTTTGAATTATTATGGAAGATTGCCAAACCCTTAAGTACAATTAAATAATTGAATATCATATAAATTATAAATTTATTAATTTCAAAAAACATCAGAAAAGATTTATAAAGTTAATTTACAATTATTTTAACATAAAAAAGATGGTAATGAAAATTGAACTTGAGGAAAAGCCTCAAAGACCAATTATGATTGAAGGATTTCCTGGTTTTGGTTTTGTTAGTACAATAGCAACTGAATTTTTAATAAGGCATTTGAATGCCAAGCCTATTGGCAGAATAACAAGCGGAAAATTAACACCAATAGCAGCAATACATAAATCAACTCTGATTTATCCTCTTGAAATTTTTTATGATAAAAAAACAAATATCATGATTATACAGGCAGTAACCCCTGTTGAAGGTTTGGAATGGGAAATAGCAGATACTTTAATTGAATTAGCAAAAGAAGTTAAAGCTAGAGAGATTATTTCACTTGAAGGAGTTGCTTCAACAGCTGAAGTTAAAGAGCCAAATGTTTTTTGTTATTCAAACATACAAAAAAGAAAAAAAGCTCTTTCAAGTATGAGTATAAAGCCACTTCAAGAGGGAATTATTGTAGGAGTCACAGGCGCATTATTAATGAAAGTCAAGGAGTTTCCTTTTTCATGTTTTTTTGTTGAAACACATACTGAACTGCCAGATAATAAAGGGGCAGCAAAACTAATTGAAACACTAGACAAGTATCTTGGTTTGACAATAGATATTAAGCCATTAATTGAAAAAGCAAAAGAATTTGAAGAAAAGCTAAAAGGACTTTTTATGAAGCTTTCAGAGACAAAAACAGAAAAAGAAAAAAAGCAAATTAGCTATACTGGTTAGTTTTAAGGTTATATACAACACTGTGCTCATTTTTTTGTTAAAAAAATATAAATAAAATACAACTCTTTGATATATCTTTAATGGAAACTTTAGAAAAAACTAGTTTAATTAATTTAAATAGTGTAAGAATAGAACAAGATAAACATCATAAGAATCTTGTCAGATTTTTTATTCCAAATATTCCAAAATTAAGTTTATTTGATCCTGAAAACGCTAAAAAAGCTTTAACAGAGATATATGGAATATTTGTTCTTGAAGAATTTGAAAAAGACTTTGCTGAAGAATATATAATGCCTTGTAAGCATAATCCAAATGATATATGTGCTTATAGTTTTATATTAGATGAGCTTGGTTATACTTCACATGTTGTTTATTTTTCTAAGTTAACAGGAATAGGAATAACATTTGATTGCCATGATGAAGAAAAAGCTAAAAAATTATATGAAAAAGCTGATGAGCGTTTAGAAAATATTAAAAACTTTTAGCATTAACAACCTTCAACTTTTCTTTTCCCGCCTTATTTGAAAAGTTGAGGCAATATCAATAATATATTTTCCTTCTTCAAGCTTGTATATTATTGGCTTGCGTCTAAAAAGACTAACTAAATCTATTTCAAATTTGCCTGGCTTTGTAATCCTGATATTCTCAAGATTAAGGATAATAGGCTTTTCTATTTCAGGACCAATAACCTCTTTTATATCCTTAACAATTTCTTCTCTTTCATCATGAGTTAGTTTTTCTGTTTCTTCTTTTACTTTTATATCTTCTTCTTTAAAAAAGAAAAAATAATGGCTTCCGCAAGAACATCCTTTTAAAATTTCAGAAGAAACGCTGCTATAAATTTTTCCGCACTTAACACACTGATGAGCCATTTTTGTTTTGCTTTATTTTATTATTTTAATTTTTGTTGTTTTTTATTTGATTTTTTATGTATTTATAATTTTTTAATTCTATCCACTTTTTCTTTAAGATGATATTTACAGATTTTTTTTATTTTTCTTTTTCTTAATTTTTATTTTCTTAACAAGAGCTGTATTTTTTTAGGGTCTTTTTTTATCTCTCTGACAATAGTAGCAGGACCAACAATAGTAAAAACATCTCTCTCACCTAATAATGTCTTAGCTACATTTTCTTTAAATGACTGCATAAAAGACAAGTTCTTTGTTTTTGGAGAGAATGTGGTAAGTTCAATTCCTTTAAACCTGCTTCTTTTCTTGCCTATTCTTTTCATTGTCTCCTGAATTAAATCAGCTTCTTCTTCAGGAGCAAGTTTTCCTTGAATTAAAAGAATTCTATTATCAACAGCCAAGTCTATTAAATACTTAACTCTTCGATATGGGCTAATGTAAGCAATTTCTGCATATGGAATAAATTGTAATGTTATGTTTTTCATTTTATATTAATTAAATTTTTAATTTCTTTTAAATCAGAGTTTACTTTAACGAAGCCTACAGCTGTATTTTTATCAATACTAAAGAGTTTCCTCCATAATAATATTTCTGAACCAATAATAAATAAACCAATTGTAATTAAAGCATTTTCTAAATCTGGAGAACCACTAAGCAACCATATAGCAATTGCTACTATTGCTGCAATGAGAATCCAAAACATTATATCTTCTATTTTTAGTCTGCTCATTTTATCCTAATAAAGCATAGATTCCTAATGCTATTAATGCTCCCAAAATAATCCAAAATATTATGTCCCAAATTTTTACCATTTTTTATTTAGTTTTATTTTTATGTTTTTTTAACAAGATCAAATAAAGTTTCATAAAATTCTTCCATGTTATGCCCTTTTTTAGCGCTTATTCCCACAACATCATACTCTGGAAAAGCTGCTTCAATCTTCTTGAGTTTTATTCTTTTCAAGTCAGTTTTATTAGCTGCAATCAAAACAGGAATTTTTCTAGCAACAAGATTTCCTATAATGGTTATATTTACTTGAGTGTATGGATTCTTGCTAGAATCAAGAACAACAATAACAGCATCCATGTCATCAAGCCATTTTATTGATTCTATAACTCCCCTAGTTGCTTCTCTGGCTCTTTTTTTTGCTTCTTTCGTTTTTAGACCATAATGCAAGAAATCTTCATAATCAATTTTTGTAGCTATTCCAGGAGTATCAATTAACTTAAATGTTATTTTCTTATTATTAAAATTAATATCTACTTTTTCTTTAAACTGAATTTCTCTAGTTTCGTGCGGAACTCTACTGACCTTGCCCATATCCTCTCCTACCCAGTCTTTGCATAATCTATTTGCGAGAGTTGTTTTGCCAGAATTTGGGGGTCCATAAAAACCTAATTTAACATGTTTCTTAGTGATAAAAAGATTATAAAAAACTCTTTTGAAAAAATTTTTAATAATTTTTATTGGCATTTTTTATCTTTTTATTTTTTTATTCTTTCTATTGCAAAGATTGTAAAAGCAATTATCTGAACAGGAATAAAAACTAATAAACCTGCAAGAGAGCCTATCCAAGGAATAAAACTTATAATACCCATCATTAAATAAAAAAGCGCAACAAGTCCAAACATTTCCCAGTAATTACTTTTTACAACAGAGATGCTTTTTTTAATTGCTCCAAATACACTTAAATTCCCTAAAACTAAACAAAATTCCACAAGAGCAAATAACATTAAAATAAAAATTAAGGGTATAATACTTACAAAAGGAATGTATATTAATTTAATATTTCCTGATAGCAAGGATGGCAAGGAAAATACAGCAAACCATATAAGAATGCCTATTACAATAACTAGCTTAGCAAGCCAGTAGCGCCAGAAAAATTTATTTCCATTTTTTATCATGCTGCTAAGAGATGTTTTTTTATTTTTTGAAATTTCAACAGCCATTCCAATTGCTCCTGAAAAGAAATATGCCCTAACAAGTTCAATAATCAAGAGAGAAATAATAACTGCAATTATCAAATAAAAAATTTGAATACCCATCAAACTTGAAAACTGAGCCATAAGTTCAGAGCTTATTTCATTAGCATCATTTTCTGCTAATCCTTTTAATTCAGTTAATAATCCTATTGGAAAAGCTTTCATAAAAATTGCTCCAATACTTGAAAAAAGTATTAAAGCAACAACAAGAGAAGCAAGAATACAGAAAATAAATAGCAGAACAATAATAAAATTATTTCCCCAGGCTTTAAAGCCTGCACCTATTGTATTAATAATATTTCTTTTTTTTCTCATCACCATTCTTTCTTTTTTCTTTCCTGACTTTATTATGTTTTATTTTACTATCTCTTATATAAAATACTTTATAAATTTTTATATCTTCATTTATAGCATTTTTTTATAAGATAAATTAAATTTGAAATTCAATCTACTTCTACTTCGGAAAAAAATTAATAAAAAATGATATAATAAAAAAATTACATAAAAAATTAAAGCTCCTGAGGATAAATTACAAAACACTCGCTCTTATGACATTCATCTTCACATTTTACATACCAAGACTCATCATCCCAATAAACACTATGAACCAAAACCC
>JAUXAK010000018.1 GCA_030619955.1 archaeon
AAAAAAGAGGAAAGAGAAAAGAATGCCAGAAGATATTGTTATTGGAAGAGATGCATCTGACAAGAAAAGGTTTGGTTCTGAAGGTTTGATATATTTAGGAAAACATTATGTTAAGATGGGCCAAATAACTAGTTTGAGCAACAGAATAATGATGGATGTTGCCAGAGCTCATGTTCTTTTGATAGCTGGCAAAAGAGGTTCAGGAAAATCTTATACCCTAGGAGTTCTTGCTGAAGAAATAAGCAACTTGGCTCCTGAAGTTGCACAAAATATAGGCCTGTTAATTTTTGATACAATGGGAATATTTTGGACAATGAGTAAAAAAAATGAAAAAGAGCTAGAATTACTTAGAGAATGGCAGCTTGGGCCTAAAAAACTTCCTGTTAGAGCATTTGTTCCATTTGGTTATGTTGAAAAATGGCGTGAGAAAGGTATTCCAGTTACAAAAGGTTTTGCTCTTAAAGTTACTGAAATAAATGCAGATGATTGGGTTTTGACTTTTGATTTAAATATGATTGATCCTGTTGCAATAGTAATTCAAAGAAACATAACAAAGCTGCAAGAGCAGCTTGAAAAGGGTTTAATAAGAGATTTTGATCTTAATGACATTATTAAAGCAATAAAGTTTGACAAAGAGGCAGGCAAGGAAGAAAAAGGTACTGCAATAAATTTATTTGAAGGTGCTAAAACATGGAAAATTTTTGCAGCTAAGCGCGAAGCTGGCACTAAAATCAAGGAGCTTATTAAAGGTGGCCAGACATCAATTCTTGATTTAAGCTGTTATCCTAGTATTGGGGCCATTAACATAAGGGCTCTTGTTATAGGTCTTGTGTGCAAAAAACTTTTTAATGAGAGGATGGCAGCACGAAAACATGAAGAAGCAGAAGCAATTAGGCATGGTCTTGATTATCTTTATTACAAAGAAAAAAGAGAAATGCCTCTTGTGTGGATATGCATAGATGAGGGGCATGAGTTTTTACCTAAAGTAGGCAAGACAGCTGCAACAGATGCTTTAATACAGTTACTGCGTGAAGGCAGGCAACCAGGAATCAGTCTTGCAATAGCAACGCAGCAGCCTGGACAAATACATCATGATGTTATGACACAATCTGATATTGTGATAAGTCACAGAGTCACTGCAAAGTCAGATGTTGATGCCTTAAATTATATAATGCAGTCTTATCTTTTAGCTGATATTAAAACTTATCTTGATAATCTGCCTAGGCTTAAAGGCTCTGCTATAATCCTTGACGATAACAGTGAGAGAATTTACCCGATGAGGGTAAGGCCAAGATTTACATGGCATGGTGGCGAAGCACCAACAGCTGTTAAAATAAAGAAAAGAATTTGAATGAATTAAAATAAAAATAAAATTTTGTTTAAATATTAATTAATCTCTTTCCTATTTCATACACATTTCCAACAGAACCATTTTTACCAAAATATTTAAATCCATTGTGAAACAACCAATCAACTCTTATTTCTCGTCTTCTTATTGATCTAACTTCTCCTATGAAAATATTATGTTCGCCTTTTCTCAGAATTTCATCCACTACATATTCTATACTCAGAGGTGATTCTTCAATTAATGGAATTCCAATATTCCCAACTTTTTTTGTAAACTTAGTGATTTTAAATTTATCCACATCTCTACCAGAAACTAAGCCGCAGTAATCAACTTCTTTTACAAATTTTGTATCCATATAATTAATTCCAAATTTTTTATTCTTTCTTATTAACCTATTACTGTATCTTGATGGTCTTATGCCAACATACATTAACCCATTTGATAATTGCCCAACATAACTTACTGTAATAATATTTGATTTTTCAGGTTCTCCACAAGTTACTAATGCAACTGGTTTTGGTCCTGGAATTACACCTTCCCTTAATTTATTAAGCTTAATTTTTACCATTTTTAAAACCCACTCATATTTCTAGAGGGATCTATCCCAAGTTTTTTAGAAAAATCTTGAGGAATCCTGCTTTCATAGATATCTGCAATAGATTTTATTCTTTCAATTTCTAATTCATACATTTTTTCTCGTGAAGGCCCATTTTTGAATTTAAAAACAGGCATGGTCTCTCCTTTCCAATTTGCATAATTCCAATCAACTATCTCAAGTCCAAATTTTTCTCTTTCTCTATAAATTTCTGATCCTGGCGATGGAATTACTGAATAACTTTCAGCATAGTCCATCAATCCTTTGTTTATTAATTCACAAATTTTTTCTGTTGTATATCTGTGTGTATCTTTTGTTTCTCCAGGCAACCAGGAAAGCCAATTTCCATAATATCTCATACCATAATCTTTAACTATTTTTCCTACTTCTCCAATTAATTTGGCTTTTAGACCCTTCCTTGACATATTTAATATTTCTTGATGAGCACTCTCTGCTCCAACCTGGACTTCTGTGCACATTTCAGAATCTGCAAGTATTTTCAAAAGGTCTAGATGTTGTGCTATACTTTCAGCATTTGCTTGAACAAAGAATTTTAATCTTCCTTTATATTTTCCCAATTCTTTTACAAATTTAGCTGAATGCTCTGAATCTCTAAAGAAATTTTCATCGCCTACGTAAATATGTTTTGTTCCATAATTTTTAACCAAATCATCAGTATACGCCAAAACTTTTTCTAAGTTGCCATGAGAATATCTTCTATGATTAATTATACTCCCACAAAAAGTACATGGCACTTTTTTACCACATCCCATAGTTGTGTAAATTCTTGCTGAAGGAAGAAATTTTATATTCATAAAAGTATTATCTGGTTCAGGAAAAGCTTGTGGTTCTTTTTCTCTAAAATAATCTTCAGGTACATCTTTTTCTGAAACTACTTCTCTTGAAGAGTTTGATTCTATTAACCATGGTAATGTTTTATGGGCTCTTCCCCATACATATGTATCAAATGAATGTCTTTCTTTGTGTTCAAAAGCAGTAGCATGTGGCCCTCCTAATATCGCTTTTATCTTTGGATTTATTTTTTTAATTTTATCAATAATTTGTTCACTTAGAGGAATTTGGCATGTATGGGCATAAAATCCTATATAATCAGTATTTCCAGCAGAACTTAATACTGAAGAAATATAATCTTCTTCGCTTAAATTAGCCTGTGGGGCTATGTATCTAACTTCGTGACCCCTCTTTTTTAATATGCCTGCTAAATGAAGTAAACCTATGTTTTGGTTGCTTAAATTATCATAGAAAGATAACTCTTCTAAAGGAATACCAAAGCCACCATCATATATACGCAGACTTAGATATGATCTCCAAAACCTTTTCTGTTCTGGATGTTGTTTGTTTCTAGGATGTAAAGGTTCTGTTAGCAATATTTTTTTCTTAACCATTTTTATACTCCTTATTTTTTACTACTTATCAATTAAGAATAATAAAAAGATATATTTAAAATAGTATCCTTAAATTTTTTTAAAAATAGAAATATTTATATATCATTTATACTATTAATTAAAATATGCAACAAAATATCATCAAGTTAGATAAGAAAGATAAACAGATTTTATTTGAATTAGATTTAAATGCAAGAATTCCTTTAACTAAACTAGCTAAAAAAGTAAATCTCTCTCCACAAACTACAAAATATAGGATAGAACAGTTAGAAAAAAAAGGAATAATAAGAGGTTATGTAACTTTCTTTGATGTCACAAAATTTGGCTACCTTTATTATAGATTATATATAAGATATGAAAATGTTACAATTAAAGATGAGAAGAGAATAATAGGGTATTTTAAGAAACATAAAAATGTGGTTTGGTTTGTAAGCACAAGTGGTAAATGGGATTTAGAAATTTTATTTGTAGCAAGAAATTTTATACATTTTAACAATATTTTAAAAGAGATTTATGAGAAATTTCCAGGTAAATTGCATAATAATGTTGCTTCTGTATCAATTGTTAGTTATCACCATCCTAGAGGCTACTTGCTTAATAAAAAAACAGATGTTCAGATAAGTTATGGTGGAGAACCTAAAAAAGTAAAAATTGATGACATTGATAAAAAAATTATAAAATTAATAAACCAGAATGCAAGATTGACAAATACTGAAATAGGTATAAAATTAAATCTAAACTATAAAACAATACAGGCAAGAATCAAAAGAATGGAAAAGATTGGAATTATTCAAGCTTATAGAACCTGGATAGATTTCTTTAAATTTGGTTCTTCATATCATAAATCATTAATCAAACTAAAAAAGTTTACAGAAAAAGAAGAAAATAAAGTTTTAACATTTTGTAGACCACACCCAAATATAATATATTTAATTACTTGTGTATGGCCATGGGATGTTGAAATAGAAGTGGAATCACAAACAGAAAAAACATTTTTAGATATATTAAGATCATTTAGAAAATTAATGGGTGATTTAATAATAGATTATGAAACATTAACTATCTCTGTGGAATATAAATTAAATTATTGTCCATTCTCTAAAGATTTATAAAATAAATTAGAATATAAAAATTTATAAGAACTTTCTTCTTTTAAAGAGCAAGGAAAAAAGAAAAAGATGTTATTTACACATTTGGTTATTTATGTATGTGCGTATTTTGGTTTGTTTACTGCTATTTTCTTTTTATTAACTTATTTTGAAAACAGAAAAGAAATGGCTGATCCTGTTGTTGAGAATGAGGGTTTTCCTTTTATTTCCATTATTATTCCAGTTTATAATGAAGAAAAAATCATAAAAAAAACAATAAATTCAGTTCTTAATCTTGATTATCCAAAAAACAGGTATGAAATTATAGTAGTAGATGATGGAAGCACAGATTCTACTTATGAAGAAGTTAAAAGTTTAAGATTAAAAAATATTCATGTTTTTAGAAAAGAAAATGGTGGCAAAGGCAGTGCCATGAATCTAGGAATTAAAAAAGCAAAAGGCGAATTTATAGTAAGCTTAGATGCTGATTCTGTAGTTTCAAAAGGCGCTTTAAAAAAAATGATTGGTTATTTTAAAGATAGAGAAATTGCTGCTGTAACTTCTTCATTAAATCTTTATAAACCAAAAAGCCTTTTACTTAAACTTCAGTGGGTGGAATTTATGTTAGGTATTTTTCTAAGAAAAATTTTTAGTTTAAATGAAGCTATTCATGTTATACCAGGCCCTTTTTCTATTTATAGAAAAAGTTTTTTTAAAAAACATGGCGGCTTTGATGAGCACAATCTAACAGAAGATACTGAAATAGCAATGAGAATCCAAGCAAAAGGATATAAAATAAGAAACAGCATAAGTGCAAATGTTTATGCTAAACAGCCTTCTTCTTTTAAAGGAATCTTAAGTCAAAGATTAAGATGGTATTATGGTTTTGTAAAAAATTCTGCTCACTACAAGTGCTTGTTTCCCCCAAAAAGATGGGACAGTCTTGCTTTACTTATACTGCCTGCAGCTTTTGTTTCTATTGTATTGGTAATTATAGCTGCGTTTGTGTTTTTTTATTTGAATCTTTCTTATCTAAAAAATTATTTAATACAGCTTTCTGTTGTAAATTTTGATATTATACAATCTTTATTTAATATTAAGCTAAACTATATTATTGAAATTGTTCGTAGTTTTTTTACAAATCCCTTTATTATTTTCATGTTTATTGGAATAATCTTAACTTTTATACTGGTATGGCTTGCAAAGCATGAATCAAAAGACAAAAGAAATATGATAGGCTCTTTTATCTTTTTTATACTTACTTATTGGCTCTTTTTTGCTTTTTGGTGGTTGTCTGTTCTTGTCTGGAAAGGTGTTTTTAGAAGAAAAATTAAATGGGGTCCAAGATATTATTAATAATAAAAGAGCAAAAAAGCAACCAAAAACAAGAAAAAACAATAAAAATAAAAAGCAAAAAACAATTATAATAATAAAAAACAAGTAAAAATGAGAAAAAAAGGGGCAATTAATTTAGAAATAATAATTGCAGCAACAATTTTTATTTTTTCTGTAGCACTAATTATTTATTATATTAATTTTAGCATGAAATCAGAAATTCAGGATCCTTTTCTTGATATTCTTGAATCAGGCATAAGAAAAGAAGCTGAAATAAATTTTAACACCATCTTATTACATCTTGCTGATAATTCAGCTTGTTTCAATGTATCGCTTCATTCTGATATTACACAAGATCAAGAAAATCTTTTAATTTTAGAAGATAAAGAGTTAGTGGCATTTAATTTAGATAATGGATTGCTTTTAATAAATAATACAGACACAAGCAAAGATAATCATACTTATTATATTTATGAATTTCCAAAAAACATTACAAATAATATAAGGTTTGAAGCAGAATTATGCAATTCCTTAATAAAAGGAGCAGATTATAATTATAGTATTTCATATCAAGATAAAATTTTTACTAACAAGACGCTTTCTGATTTAAAAAGCAACTACACTATCAATTATAATGGTTTAAAATCTGATTTTGGTATTGACAATAGAGATTTTGAAATTATAATAAAAAATGAAACTAAACAGCTTTTTAATATGACAAGGAAAAAGCCAGCTCAGCCAAGAGAAGTAAGAGCAAAAGAACTTCCAATAAAAATTATTTATGAAAATGGCAATATTATGGATGCGCTTATGAATATGAGGATTTGGTAATGAAAAAAATAAAAGTAAAAAATCAGAAATCAAAACTAAAAATGATAAGTAAAAAAGAAAAAAGAGGCTGGATATTAATTGTTGAGGCTGTGATAGCTGTTTTGATTTTATTTGGTTTTTTGTTTATGGTAATTTCTAAACAAGCACAACAAGTTGAAACTAGAAAAGAAAAAGAGAATTTTTTATATGCTCTTGCAAACACTCTTGTTCAGAGAGCTGAGGACAATGAAACAATTAGAAATGCTGTACTTCAAGAAAACTGCCCTTTAGCATTATCTTTATTAACAAATGATGCACAAAAAATAAATAAAAGAGTTTCTATCAATGTTTCTATTGAAGGTTGTCCTGAACCAAGTTTGCCTCAAGAAAAAGAAATTTATACAAGTGAAATAATCATATGTTCAAACTCAACATATTATGAACCTGAACCAAAAAAACTTCGGGTTTATGTATGGCAAAAATAAAATAACAAATCAAAAAGATAAAATAAAAAATAACAAAAAACAAGAAATGGCATATGAAAATTTTCCACATGAAGCAGATATTGGTATCAGAGGAATAGGCAAAAACATTGAAGAAGCTTTTGAAGAAGGAGCTAAAGCAATGTTTGATGTTGAAGTTGATATTGAAAAAGTTAAAGCAATTAAAAAAATAAGTGTTAAGTGTCAAGCAATTAATATTGAAGAACTTTTTATTGAATGGCTAAATGCCTTGCTTACACAAGCTTCACTCAATGAAATGGTTTTTTCAAAATTTAAAGTAAAGATTAAAAAGAACGAAATTTTAAAAATTGAAGGAGAAGTTTTTGGTGAAAAACTACGAAAAAAACACAATATTAAAGATGAAGTAAAAGGTGCTACATACTCACAGCTTAAAGTTTTTAAAAAAAATAATAAATATATTGCACAATGCATTGTTGATGTTTGATGCAAAATATAAAAATTTAAAATACTCTACAAAAAAGAGGTAAAAAATAAGGAATGGATATAAATAAGTTTAAGAAAATCAATGACTATGAATGGGAAATTCCAAAAACAGCTGAAATGAAAGTTCCTGGAAGAATTTTTGCTTCAAAAAAACTTGTTGAAGACATGGATGAAAAAGTCTGGGAACAAGTAAGTAATGTAGCTACACTACCTGGAATCCAGAAAGCATCTCTTGCAATGGCAGATGCTCACTGGGGATATGGTTTTCCAATTGGTGGTGTTGGTGCATTTAGTGCAGAAGAAGGTGGTGTTGTTAGTGTCGGAGGAGTGGGTTTTGACGGCGGATGCGGTATCAGAACTCTGCGCACAAACTTAACATTAAAAGAAGTTCAGCCAAAAATAAAACAAGTTGTTGATACTTTGTTTGAAATTGTTCCAGCTGGCCTTGGCTCTCGGGGAAAAATTCTTTTAAGTGATAAAGATGTAGATGAAGTTCTAAAACTTGGAGCAAAATGGATAATTGAAAAAGGTTATGGCACAGAAGAAGATCTTAAATATATTGAAAATAATGGTGTTGTTAAAGGTGCTGATCCAAAAAATGTTTCTGACTTTGCTTTAAGAAGAGAGAAAAGACAAGTTGGCACTCTTGGCTCTGGAAATCATTATCTTGAAATACAATATGTTTCTGATATTTATGATGAAAAAGCAGCAAAAGTTTTTGGTTTAACAAAAGATCAGATACTTATAACAATTCATTGCGGCTCGCGTGCTTTAGGCCATCAAATTGGTACAGATTATTTAAAAGTTCTGGCTGAAGCTTCTCGAAAGTATAAAATTCCAATTCATGAAAGAGAACTTGTTTGTGCCCCTATAAACAGCCCTGAAGGACAGCGCTATTTTAGTGCTATGTGCTGTGCTTTAAATTATGCTTATGCAAACAGGCAAGTTATAGTTCATTTGACAAGACAGGGTATTAAAAAAGTTTTTCCAAAAGCTGAAATAAAAACTTTATATGAAATTACTCATAATAGTGCAAAAAAAGAAAAACATAAAATTAATAATAAAATAAAAGAAGTTATTGTTCATAGAAAAGGCTCAACTCGTGCTTTTGGTCCTGAAACAAAAGAAATTCCTTCTGCTTACAAAAGCATTGGTCAGCCAGTTTTAATTGGAGGCACAATGGGAACCTCGAGTTATATATTACATGGAACAAGCGAAGGTGGAAAAGCTTTTTTTTCAGCATGTCATGGAAGCGGCAGAGCAATGTCAAGAACAAGAGCAAAAAAAACATGGTATGGTCAGAAAATTGTAAGGGAATTGCAAGAAAAAGGAATTTACATTAAAGGCCATTCAATGGCTGGTTTAGCAGAAGAAGCACCAGGAGCTTACAAACCAGTGGATGATGTTGTTGATTCAATTCATAGTGCAGGACTTGCAAAAAAAGTTGTAAAAGTTAAGCCAATAGGCAATATCAAAGGATAAAAAGAAAAATATTTAAATCTTTTAAATAATCCAATATAAAAACATGAAAAAATAAAAAAATCAAAAAACAACAAAATTTAAATATGGAAATTATTTTAAATAACAAAGGAAAAAACAAGGAAAAAAAGAGAAAAAAGGGGAAATAATGATTTCAAGAAAAATTGATTATAGAAAAAGAAAAAAAAGAGAAACTTTTTTTGGCCTTCCTTATACTCCCTTAATAATATTTTTAATTCTTATATTGGTTTTATTGATTTTGCCTCCTGAATTTTCTCCATCACCTCTAACATCCCCTATTACAGGGCAGGTTGTAACAGGTGTTAATTTAGTAGATAAAGAGTATAAACCTTCAGAGGATTTAGAAGGAAAATTAAATATAAGATTTTACCAAGGAGATTTAATTCCTCCAAATACTAGTGTTTCATATAAAATTTCTTCAAAAAAATGTAAACATTTTTATGTTTGCAGTATTCTAGAAGAAAATGTGACAGATGTGATGGATATTTTAATTCCATGGCAGGTTTATAATGCAACTTCAGAAAAATGTGAAGTTTTAAATTCTGAGCCTTGGAAAGAATGTGGTGAAACTTCTGATCAAGTAAACACAGAATATAATTGCACTAAACTTGGAGGAGAGTGTTGTGAAGAAGG